>JBBQUI010000142.1:0-7086 GCA_038212575.1 Flavobacteriales bacterium | reverse complement strand
ATTAACGAATTAACAAAAAACCGTGTCAGAAACCACAGGAAACGCATTTGATTTTAAGCTCTTTAAGCGGTTGCTGGCTTTTACAAAGCCCTACCGGGGTGTGTTTTATTTTGTTGCTTTTGCGGCTATTGTAATGTCCGGTCTTGCCGTTTTGCGGCCCTATCTTTTAAAATTGGCCATAGACAATTCCATGGTCCCCAAAGATGGCGAAGGGTTTATGAAGTACATCATTTTAATGATTGTTGTACTGCTGCTGGAAGTAATTTTTCAATTCGCTTTTATATTTTACACAAACTGGCTTGGGCAAAGTGTAATCCGCGATATGCGCCAAAAACTCTTCCGATTGATGATGAGTTTTAAAATGCAATATTTTGATAAAAGTGCGGTGGGAAGATTGACAACCCGAGCGGTAAACGATGTTGAAACCATTTCCAGCATTTTCAGCGAAGGACTTTTTATGATTATAAGCGATTTACTGAAAATGCTTGTAATTGCAGGGTTTATGCTTACGCAAAGTTGGAGGCTTTCGCTAATAGTTTTTATAGTTCTTCCTTTTATTCTGTACGCCACGCGCGTCTTCCAAAAAGCGATGAAAGTTGCTTTTGAAGACGTCAGAAACCAAGTTGCGAACCTCAATACTTTTGTGCAGGAACGAATCACCGGAATGAAAATAGTTCAGATTTTCACCCGTGAAAAAACTGAATATGACCGTTTTCAGGAAATCAACAAAGACCACCGAAAGGCGTGGATTAAAACTGTTTGGTATAACTCCATTTTCTTCCCAATTGCTGAGATGGCGGGAGCTGTTGCCACAGGTTTGGTGGTTTGGTATGGAGGTTTGAACGTGATTGGCGGGGGGGTTGTTACACTTGGTATTATCACTGCTTTCATTCAATATGCTGAAATGCTTTTCAGACCGCTTCGGCAGATAGCAGATAAGTTCAACACCCTGCAAATGGGGATGGTAGCAGCAAATCGTGTTTTTGGAATTCTCGACACCAAATCGCACATTGCAGATACGGGAACAGTTGATTACACAAGCACTAAAGGCGAAATTGAATTTAAAAATGTTCACTTTGGTTATAATGAAAACGAAGAGGTAATCAAAGGAATATCCTTTGATGCAAATCCCGGAGAAACCGTTGCTATTGTTGGTGCTACCGGAGCAGGAAAAAGTACGATAATCAATCTTTTGAATCGTTTTTATGAAATTAACAGCGGTGAAATTTTGATTGATGGAATTTCGTTGAAGGAATACAAACTGGCCTCACTGCGCAACCAAATAGCTGTGGTTTTGCAGGATGTTTTCCTTTTTGCAGATTCTATTTTGAATAATATAACGCTTGGTAATCCAGATATTTCCGAAGAAGAAGTAATTGCGGCGTCTAAGGAAATTGGTGTACACAAATTTATAGAATCGCTTCCCGGAGGTTATCATTATAATGTGAAGGAGCGCGGAAGCATGCTTTCTTCAGGTCAACGGCAGTTGATTGCTTTTCTTCGAGCATACGTGAGCAAACCGAGTATTTTGGTTTTGGACGAGGCTACATCTTCCATAGATACCTATTCCGAAGAAATGATTCAAACGGCTACCGATAAAATCACAAAAGGCCGAACTTCAATTGTTATCGCCCACCGTTTGGCAACCATTAAAAAAGCCGATAAAATTATTGTAATGGATGCTGGGAAAATCGTGGAAGAAGGCACTCACAAAGAATTGCTGAAACTTCAAAATGGATTTTACAGAAACCTTTATGAGGTCCAGTTTATGGCAGAAGAAGCGATTTAACTCAAATCCTTTTTCAAAATTTTCAATAATTCATCTGTATTTTCAAAAAGCACAAAATTGCCATCTTTTAGATAAGAAATTGTCCCATTTTCTTCGGAAACAACCAAACATACAGCATCAGTTTTTTCGGTTATTCCAACAGCAGCACGATGCCGAAGACCAAAACGCAACGGGATTTTCCGATCGTTTGAAACCGGTAAAATAACACGTGTTGCAGTGATTCGGTTTTCTTCAATAATCATAGCGCCATCGTGCAGTGGGCTATTTTTAAAGAAGACACTTTCAATAATAGGTTGGTTCACTTCGAGGTTCATTTCGTCGCCAGTATTTTTTACAAAATCCAAACTATTGTTTCGTTGAAGTACAATTAAAGCTCCCGTATTTGAAGCCGACATTTTTTTGCAGGCACTGATTATTCCTTCGAGATTGGTTTTTGGTCCAGAATCCTTTCCCATCATTTTAAATTGTCTGAAAAAACGTCGCCGAGCGTTGAAATTTGTGGAACCTAACATCAGTAAAAACTTTCTGATTTCCTGCTGAAAAACTACAATCAAAGCGAACATCCCTACCCCGAGAAATCCGCCGAGAATCTTGCTCAGCAGCTCCATTTCCAAAAGTTGGGTAACAATGTAAATTCCGTAAACAATGATAATCCCTACCAAAATATTAATTGCCACGGTGCCTTTAACCAAATTATAAAGATAGTATAGCAAGAATGCCACGAGCACGATGTCCAAAATATCTAAAATCCGTATGTCGAGAAAATCCAAAGGTGTGCGTTTTTTTGTAAAAGTACTTTAAAAATTTAAGGTTCAAAATTCAAAATTCAAATCAAAGTTTCAGCCCACTAATCCTAATTCCCAATCCCTCCAACCTCACACCATAATTTCACACATTCCACAGCTTCTTTTACGTCGTGTACACGAAGTATGGAAGCTCCTTTTAAAAGTGCAATAGTGTTTAGGGAAGTGGTTCCGTTCAGAGCATTTTCTGCAGAACTTTTCAGTGTTTTGTAAATAAATGACTTTCGCGAAACGCCTACTAAAATTGGTACATCCAAATTTTGAAAGAGTTCGAGATTGTTCAAAAGCTGAAAACTTTGTTCACGTGTTTTTGCAAAACCAAAACCCGGATCGGCAATAATATCATTTATACCTTCGGCACGGGCAAGTGCAATTTTTTCAGATAAATGTTTTAAAACTTCAAACGTCACATTTTTGTAATCGGTTAGTTTCGTCATTGTTTTTGGCGTGCCGCGCATGTGCATCAGAATGTATGGCACCTTCAGTTTTGCAACGGTTTTATACATTTCGGCATCCAAAGTTCCGCCGGAAATATCATTTATAATGGTCGCTCCAGCGTGCACTGCTTTTTTTGCGACTTCACTTCGGAAGGTATCCACGGAAATTAAGGCTTCGGGAAAATTTTTCAGAATGCTTTCAATTGCTTTAACAACTCTTTTTATTTCCTCACTTTCAGAAATCTCATCCGCGCCAGGCCGCGTGCTGTAACCGCCAATATCGAGAAATGTAGCGCCTTCCAAAAGCATTTTTTCGGCTTGCTTCAGAATTTCCTTTTCAGAAAATGTTTTTCCACCGTCATAAAACGAATCGAGTGTTACGTTGATGATTCCCATAACTTTGGGATTGGAAAGTTCAATGAAGTTGCCGCGGCAGTTAATTGTCATTTTTTAAGACTTTAATTTTTCAAACTTGCGTTTTCACGCCAATGAGCTACAATTACAAAATAACTTTAAGCTTTCAACTTTGAACTTTAAACTATTTAAGCGAAATTTACGCAAAATCTTACAAACCATTCATGGCCGATACTTCAAATCAATACAACGACCAGATTGAAAAATGCAGGGAGCTGTTTATCAATAAAATGCACGACTACGGAAGTGCGTGGCGTATTCTTCGGCTTCCATCGCTGACCGACCAAATTTTTATAAAAGCACAACGCATCCGCGGTTTGCAAAAAAATAAAGAACAAAAAATTGCCGAAGACGAAACCAGCGAGTTTATCGGGATTGTAAATTATTCCATTATGGCTTTGGTTCAACTGGAAAAAGGTGTGGTGGAACAACCCGACCTATCTTTGGAAGAAGCAACCCAGCTTTATGATGAGCAAGTGGCCAAAACCAAGCAATTGATGATGGACAAAAACCACGACTACGGCGAGGCGTGGCGCGATATGCGCGTAAGTTCGCTGACAGATTTGATTCTTCAGAAATTATTGCGCGTAAAACAAATTGAAAACAATAGCGGGAAAACCTTGGTTTCTGAAGGGATTGACGCGAATTATCAGGATATGATTAATTATGCGGTGTTTGCATTGATTCATCTTGAAGAAAAATTGAAGTAACAAACAATTCCCCCTTCGAAGGGGGCAAGTGGGATGTTCATAAATTGAAGTAAGAATAAAATTTTAGATTTCAATTTTAAATTGAGTTTACATCATAAACACCCCTATGGTCCCCTCAAGGGGACAGTTTTAAAGAAAATTAAAGATATGAGAATATTAGTAGGAATATCACGAATAATAGTTGGTGTATTATTTATAATCAGCGGATTGATTAAGTTGAACGACCCTGTCGGGTTTTCATTCAAACTGAAAGATTATTTCGCACCAGAAGTTTTGGATCTTGGGTTTTTGGTTCCGTATGCACTTTTGATCGCTATATTTTTGGTGATTATTGAAGTATTGCTCGGTATTGCATTGCTTTTGGGCTATCTAAAAAAATTCACTTTGTGGAGTCTTTTGTTGATGATTGTGTTCTTCACTTTTCTCACATTTTATTCGGCATATTTCAACAAAGTGACGGATTGTGGCTGTTTTGGAGATGCCATAAAACTAACGCCTTGGGAATCTTTTAGCAAAGACATTGTGCTGTTGGTTTTGATTTTGATTCTTTTCTTCGGAAGAAAATACATTCAACTGTTTTTTACAAAGGGAACACGGAGCATAATCATTTTTGCATCATTCGTAGCCTGTCTTGGAATCACATATTACGTTTTGCAACACCTTCCGATTATAGATTTCCGTCCCTATAAAATTGGTGCGAATATTAAAGATGGAATGACCGTTCCTGAAGATGCTCCTGCTGCCGTTTATGAGTATAAGTGGAAATTTAAAGTGAACGGCGAAGAAAAAGTGATTACTACAAATGGGGAATATCCACAGGTTGATGGTGAATTGATAAGCACTGAAACTGAAATGATAAGCGAAGGCTACGCGCCACCAATCCACGATTTCACGATGGAAAGAGATGGAGAGGATTATACAACCCAGTTTTTGGATGAGGAAAATCTCGTTATTGTGATTGCGTATAGCTTAGGAAATACAGAGAAAGACGGCTACATTCCAATTAAAGAGATTACCGATAAAGCATTGAAAAATGGTTATAACGTGATTGGTCTTTCGGCATCTTCACAGGAAATGACTGAAGCTTTGGTAGAAAAGTACAAGTTAAATTTCAAGTTTTATTTCTGTGATGAAACCACGTTGAAAACAATCGTGCGAAGCAATCCCGGGATTTTGGAATTGGATAACGGAACGATTAAACAGAAACTTCATTGGAACGATGCGCATAAATTGGAACTTCCTGCTGTTAAAAATGCAAAACCTAAGTTGGATCTTTCATTGAAACAACGTTTGGATAGTATTGCAGTAATTGATCAAAAATATAGAATGCTGATGCAGGCTAAATCTTTGGAAGAAAGAAAAAAGTTGGGTGAAAAAATGGGACTTTCCGAAGCTGAATACAGTGGCGATCTTTCCCAAATGCAAAGTGTTTTAGACAGTGTAAACATGGTTTTTATTGAAAAATATTTTATTGAGAATGGGTATCCGGGCAAATCTGTGGTCGGGAAGGAATCTAGCCTTGTGGCATGGAATGTTTTGCAGCACAACCCTGATAAAATTCCACTTTATTTGCCATTGGTAAAAAAAGCTGCCGCAGAGGGAGAGATACCCAAAACTTCTGCCGCAATGATGGAGGACCGTTATTTAATGATGGAAGGAAAACCGCAAATATATGGAACCCAAGGAATGAGTTATGACGATGCACGAGGGTCATTTATTTGGCCTATAGAAAATCCAGAAACAGTAAACGAAAGAAGAAAAGAAGCAGGTTTTGAAGAAACCATTGAAGATTATGCAAAAGTACTTTTTGGCGATGATTACGTATACCAGCCACGCACTATGGAACAAATAAACTAAAGAAACGTGGCGAGTTATATACTTCAAAAATTGGGTTATGCACTGCTGACGTTGTTTGGGGTTGTAACTGTGATTTTTCTTTTGTTTACAATACTTCCAGGCGATCCGGCCCGAATGATGCTGGGGCAAAATGAAACCGCAGAACAGCTTGCCGTGGTAAAAAAGAAATACGGTTTTGATCAGCCCGTTTCTATTCAATATGTAAGATATTTAAATGATTTGTCGCCTATTTCGTTTCACAGTAAAAATCCTGAAGATTACACTTTTCTTTCCGAAGGAAAATACAACGCGGCAAAATTATTTTCTGTCGGTAATACAAGCATAGTTTTAAAAACACCCTATCTGCGAGAGTCTTTTCAAAAGAATGGAAAGGAGGTAAGCGAAGTGATTGCCGAAACACTTCCAAACACTTTTATATTGGCAGTTTCAGCAATTGTTATTGCAATGATTATCGGAGTTTTCTTGGGAATTATTTCTGTCCTCTTTAAAGATGGTTTTATTGATAAGATGATTCAATTGGTAAGCACTTTGGGAATGAGCGTTCCCTCCTTTTTCAGCGCAATTATCTTTGCATGGATTTTTGGGTTTTTGCTTCACGAATACACAAATTTGAATATGACGGGAAGCCTTTATGAAGTAGATGATTTCGGCAACGGAAAATACATTCAATGGAAAAATTTGATACTTCCCGCAATTGTTTTGGGAATCCGTCCGCTGGCAGTTGTTAGTCAATTAATGCGTAATTCATTGCTCGAAGTCTTGAACCAAGATTACATTCGCACAGCAAAAGCAAAGGGACTTTCTTTTTTCCAAATTATAAAAAGACATGCTTTAAAAAATTCTTTGAATCCTGTAGTTACGGCAATTTCGGGCTGGTTCGCATCGATGCTCGCGGGCGCGGTTTTTGTGGAATATATTTTCGGATGGAACGGTTTGGGAAAGGAAATTGTAAATGCATTAAATACTTTGGATTTGCCCGTAATTATGGGCGCAGTGATAGTAATTGCCACTTTGTTTATTATAATCAATATTTTTGTGGATATAATTTACGGTTGGCTGGACCCGAAAATTAGTCG
>JBBQUI010000141.1:0-7096 GCA_038212575.1 Flavobacteriales bacterium | reverse complement strand
TATAGATTTCAATATTTTCTTTGCTTCGCCCCCAGATTTTGAAGACCTTTCTGATGATTGGGATATTATTTCGGTGAGCAGTTCAAAAATTGAACTTACCGATGTAAGTGGTGGCAATGGAGGTACGGACTTTTTAACATTTGAAAAAATCTAAAAATTAATTTTCATCTACTCATTAAGACCATCCTAATTGCGGGTGGTCTTTTTTATTTCATTTTAATTGAAGCTCTAATTTTATTTAAAAAATTTTAAATGAAGGTAGGGTTTTCTTTAAGTTGCCTGTCTTATTTGTATAAAACATAAAAAAAAACAATCATGAATAAATTAACCAAATTCACATTTTTAGCTTGCTTATTAATTTTTTTGGTAAGCTCTTGTACAAAAGAAGATTCCCAGCCTTTTGATGATTCGAACACAGATTTAGTAGCCGTAAATTCCGAACTGGGAGATTTATTGCTTCGTACTTCAGACAATAACAATACATCTTCAATAGATTGTATAGATCTCGTTTATCCGCTTACTTTCTTCATTTACAATTCAAACCAGCAACAAACCGGAACGCAGACGGTTGGCAATGATGGTGAACTTCTTGCCCTATTGCTTTCCTTAGAACCCGGAACTTATATTGCATTGCAGTTTCCCATTAGCGTTGTATTGCAGGATGGCACTATTGTGCAAGTTAATAGCAATGCAGAATTAGTTACATTAATTTCCGACTGTTCCTCCAATGGAGGTGGTTTTCCTTCAGATTTTGAAACCATATTGACCTCGGGCTCTTGGTTTGTAACCTATTTTTTCGATGATGTAGATGAAACAAGTGATTTTGCGGGTTATGAATTTACATTCGGAACAGACAATACAGCACGAGCAGTAAGTACTTCCAACATGGTTGATGGCACTTGGAGCTTGACTAATAGCAATACCCCAGACCTAAATCTTTTCTTCGGAACCAATGATCCTTTTGATGAGCTTGACGAAGATTGGGACATTATAGAAGCAACCCCAGATATCATTAAATTGAAACACATTAGCGGTGGCGACGGCAGTGTTGACTTTCTAACTTATGAACGTACACCGAACGGCGGCGGCGGAGGCGGCGGAAACACTTCTGAGTTTACTGATAATTTGACAAATAGTGTTTGGTATGTAAACCTATTGGATGACGATGGAAATAATGAAACCTGTGATTATGTTGCTTATGAATTTAAATTCAACGCAAATGAAACAGTTACTGCCACAAGTACAAATAACACCGTTAATGGTATTTGGGCAGTTACCAATAGCAGCAGTGGAATAGACCTTGTTTTGAATTTCGAAATCACTGGCAGCGATGATCCTTTTGAAGATTTAAATGATGATTGGGATTTAATTAGTTTTGATGCCCAAATAATAAAATTGAAAGATGTTAGCGGCGGTAACGGCGGGACGGATTATCTTAATTTTGGAAGAAACCCTTACGAAGATTGTAATGGGGGAGGAAACACTACAGAACTTACCAATATCCTAAAGGATGGGCAATGGTTTGTGCAAAGCTATATAGACGATGGAGATGATGAAACTAACGATTACAGCGGCTATATTCTTACTTTTAACACAGATGGAAGTGTGATTGCAGAAAACAGCAACAATACAATAACTGGAACTTGGAGTGTTGTTAATAGCAGCAATGGTCTTGACGTAATATTGGATTTCGGAACCGCAATGCCTTTCGACGAATTTAATGATGATTGGGATGTTGACACATACACAACTACAAGAGTTGAACTCTTTGATATTAGTGGTGGCAATGGCGGCACAGACTACCTAACTTTTGAAAAACTATAGTTTTCTTTTTTTGATCCCCATGATTAAGCCACGGTTTACCGTGGCTTTTTTGTTTTTATAAATTTCAAAAGAAAATCTTAATTACTGTATAGCGCTTTACCAGCAGCCTCATATTTATCATTCAAAGTCCAGGTTGGAGTTTTGGGATCGTTAGCAATCAACCTGCCGGCAAGCACATAGCTCTGAAAAAATTTCAGTAAATAGTCATAATCCAGTGTGTCTGCTTCATCACCAGCTTGATGATAATATTTTGTTACATCACCATCAAAAGATTTAAAACCCAATGAAAAGGTAGGAGCGGGAATGCCTTTTTTAGCAAACATCACATTATCACTCCGGTCAAAAAGATTTTGCTCCGGTGCGGCATCATCAATTGCTTTTAAGCCGAAAGTTGTGGCTGCTTCTTTTATGTTTGCAGAGGCTGTGGTTCTTGGTAATCCAATTACCGAAATTACAGAAGTATCGTTATAACCCGCGTTGTCACTGTTGAAACAATAAACCATTTTGTTTAAAGGAAGTAAAGGGTTTTCAACATAGTATTGACTTCCCAGCAATCCTTTTTCTTCGCCTGTGAAAAGAATAAACAGCGCAGATCGTTTGGTTGGGTATTTCGCTATGTTTTCTGCAATGCTCAAAACGGTGGTAGTTCCCACGGCATTGTCTCTTGCACCATTGTAAATTTCATCGCCAGTTTCATCTGGTTTGCCTATGCCCACGTGGTCGTAATGTGCGGAATATATAATGAATTCATTTTTTAATTGTGGGTCAGTTCCTTCAACCATCCCAATTACATTTTGAGAAATGACAGTTTTCTTTTCTTCGCCTTCCATCATCAATTTTACATTCAAGTTGTCGTTAGATTCAAATGATTTGGCCTGAATATTATTTTCATCTTGAACCCAAAGATATGCGACACCTTTTTTTCCATCTTTGCTCTCTTTGTCATCTGCAATTTCCATTCGTTCACTATTAAAATTGTGATCAATAAAACCCCAATTGGTTTCATTGGTGTCTACAAGTTCAATTACTGCAACTGCTCCATGTTGTTTTGCCAATTGTTCTTTTTGTTCAATCAAACCAAAGGCGGCTCGGGCATCAGTAACGTTAGGCCCGCCAGATCTTACAATTACAATTTTTTCAGAAACATCTTTTCCTTTATAATCACTTTCAAGACCGTAACCAATATATATAGCTTCGCCCGTAAACTCCATTTTGTTCGGTTTTAAAACTACTTTTTTCTTAAGTTCCTTGCCGTTTATTGTTAATAAAAGACGTTTTACGGGGCTTACTTTATTCAACTTTATTTCTTGAAAATAACTTTCGGTATTGGAGCCTTTTAAAACGTTCTGTGTAACCGGTTTTACGCCGTAACCTCTAAGGGTATTGGCAAGATAGGAAGCGGCAATTTTATTTTCTGGTGTTCCGGTTTGTCTTCCTTTCAAAAGATCGTCCGCCAAAAAATAGATGTGGCCTTCAATCTTATTTTTTGTGATGGTGTTTTCTACTTTCTCTTTTTCTGTTTGTGAAAAAGTGCTGAAAAAACAAAAAAGTGTAAATAATAATAAAAGGGTTTTTTTCATTTTAAAATATTTTTTATTGGCTTTAGTTGAATTTTAATCGAGATGATATATTTCCATAATTCCTTTCAGAACTTTATCAAAATCAATTTTTAAATCGATCAATTTTCCGGTTTCCATGTCCATTACCCATCCGTGTACCGTTAAGTTTCTATTTCGGTAAGCAATTTGAACATCAGCGGTTTTAATAACGTTTACGCACTGTTCCTGCACATTTAACTCTACGAGTCGGCGGTATTTTTCTTCTTCGCTTTCTAATTTGTTGAGTTCTTGTTTGTGCAATCTATACACATCGCGAATGCTCCGCAACCAGGGATTTAAAATTCCCAAATCCTGACTCTGCATAGCGGCTCTTACGCCACCACATCCGTAATGGCCACAAACTATTATATGGTTCACTTTTAAATGGCTCACGGCATAATTGATGACGCTCATAGCGCTGAGGTCCAAGTTGGAGACCATATTGGCAATATTCCGCAGTACGAAGGCTTCCCCTGGTTTGGCCCCCATAATTTCTTCGGCAGTTACACGACTATCACTACAGCCTATGTAAAGCACTTCTGGGTTTTGGCCTTCGGAGAGGTTTTTGAAATAATCAGGGTCCAGCCCCAATTTTTCATTTACCCAAGCTTCATTGTTTTTGAAAATTTGATCTATATTCATGGCTTTTCTGAACTTTTTTTTCAGAATTTAAAGATAGGTAAAAGCCATTGTGTCCACAAAGTGGAAATTGAAAAATTAAGTCCGATGCTTTTTGAAGTCCGCAAAACTACATTACTTGTTTGGTATTTTCTATTCCCTTTAAAACTAGCAATCTACCGGGTCCAATTTTTAAGGCAAGCTCGTATTGTTTTGCGGCCTCCTCTTTTTTGTTTTGGGCGAGCAACCAATCTGCATAAAGTTCATGGGTAGGCTTTTGAATGGACGGTGGCCCATAGCTGTAGCTTATGCTGTTTTCAATATCGATGGATTTTATAAAATGTTCTTCTGCAAGTTTTGTATTATTATTTAGTTCAGCCCGAAGTGCCATTAATTGGTTTTGCCTAATTTCAGATCCTTTCAAATCCATTTGCGTAGCTTCATCGCGGGTAACCCCTGAACAAAGTTTGGAACTGCCTTCCGAAACAACAAACGATTCCCTTTTATGGTCTTGATCCATAATTTTAAGTATGCTGTCAAGTTTTTGAGTATTGCCCGTTTTAAAAGCTTTCATCCCTTCCAGAAAGTGATATTTAGAGCGCACAGAAATATTCAAATCGGTTATGTCCACAGGTATATTTGCAATTTCGCCTTCCCATTCATCGGTTTCGGTTAAATAGGTTCCTTTTAAAAAAACCAAATATACCCGTGCATTTTTTGATAGATTTTCGGCAGCATATTTTTTCATGTCAAGCACCATTTTTTTTGCTTCCTTATTATTTCCTTTTTGAAGATAGCCGTATTCCAACCAATGAAAAGCGTGATATCCGCGGGCATCGTTGTCCAGTTTTTTTTGCTCCATTCTATTAATACTCGCTTGGTATGAAGCAATATTTGAAGAAATTACATTATCCCACATCCCCATTGCAACATAGATGTGTGAAGGCATATGTAATGCGTGGCTGGCATCTGGCGCTACTTTTGAATATGCATTGGCGGCGTCCAGGGCAAGAGTCGCATGGTTTGGGTCATCATAGGAATGGATAAGGTAATGCAAGGCACCCGGATGGTTTGGGTTTTCATTTAAAATACCTTTCGCAATTTTTGCTCCTTTACCGTAAAGAATATCATCCCTTCCTTCGGGAACAGAGCCTAACAAGGACAAAGCATAAAACGCGGCTACTTCTTGATTGGCGGGATATTTTTTGTACAAGCCCTCCATAAAATTTGCATAAGCAAGATCTCTTTGCTTTTTTTCTGTTTTTGGCTGATATAGTAAGTGTATAGATTCAATTAAATCCTGTTCAATTTCGGTCGTATTTTTTTCTAGATCAAGGCTGTCAAGCTTAGCTAAAACAGTTGTCGCAGCCTCATAATCTTGTTCCTGCCATAAACTGTGGTTATGGGTCATTGCCTCGCCCCAATATGCCATCGGCATTTTTGGATCTTTCTTTTGTGCTTTTTGAAAAGCATCTCGAGCATCTTCATACTCAAAGGAATGCAATAGCAATAATCCTTTTTCAAAGTGGGGCTGGGCACTTTCCTTTCCAGTGACGGAAATGTTCACAATGCCCAAGTAACTGTTTTCCGTATTTTTCTGTTTACAGGAAATTATGATGAATAACGCCAAAAAAATCGATAAGTACCTCATAATAAATTTATTCTATGATTTTTAAAGATAGTTATTTTCACCCAATTTTATATTTTGAGATGACATCGATTTTTATCACAATTTTTTCTTTTTCAAAAATTTAATAACCCCAAAAATCAGCGTCAGAATTCCAATGAAAAAAACAGTTGCAATCATTTCATTCTTGGCAAGATTTGATAAGAAGTACAAGATGATAAGCATGCATAAAATCGGTACTGTCCAACCTCCGGGGATTTTAAATTCCTTGGCTTCCGTTTTGTGTATGCTTCGTAATTTAATAACCGATAAAGCCACGCCAAAATAAAGAACTAGAATGGAACTGGTAGCGATCACAACCAATTGTTCAAAAGAGCCAGTGGCAGCAATGATAAATCCAATGAAAGCATAAACGATTATGGCGACATAAGGCGTTTCAAATTTTTTGTGGATTTTTGAAAGCGATTTTATGGGAATAACTTTATCACGCGCAAGGGCATATAATACTCGTGGGACGTTTAAAATTTCACCACTTAAAAAACCGAACATAGAAATGCTGGCGCCAACAATCAAAACTATATAGCCAACGGGGCCAAAAACAACCTTGGCCGTTTCAGCAAGTGGCGCGGCTTTAAAATTGACCAAATCACTTCCCAAACACCTTGTGACACCATTTGAACAAGAACATACAAAACGACTACTGTAGTAATGCTAATTAAAATTGCCCTTGGAACAGTGCGTTTGGGATTTGTTACCTCGCCACCCACAATTAAACCAGATTCTACACCCACAAATGCAAAAAACAGAATCAAGGAGGTTTGTCCCAAATCTTTTAGGCTTGGTAAAGATTCAATTTGCAAGATTGAAATTGAAACTTCCTTCCATCCAAAAAATACCAATAAAAGCAAGGGTATAAGTTTTATTACAGTATTTAATTTAACAAGACCTATTCCTTGTTTTATACCTATAACATTAATAAAAGCCAACCCAGAAAAGATGATGAATAAAAAACATAAGCGCATCCATCCAGTTCCAACGGCTGGATAAACAGATGCCAAAACATTTACAAGCGCATTGGAAACGGCAGCATCTGAAAGAAGTGCGCTCACTACGGCAAAAACACCCGCAATAAAGCCAGCATAATCGCCGAAAGCGGTTTCAATGTAGGTTTAAGGTCCGCCAGTATTTGTTACTTTACTGCCAGCTTCCGCAAAACAAAGAGTGATCAGCGCAATCAAAATTCCGCAAAATAGATATGCAAAAATGCTAAAGGCGCCCATAATTCCTGCGATTATTGCAGGCAGCACAAAAATACCAGATCCAATAATAATGTTTATAATATTGGCAGAAAGGCCGAATACGCCAATGGTCCTGATTAATCCTTCGTCTTTTTTTATCATTGGTTAGTTTTATAAAGTTGAGCTTTTTT
>JBBQUI010000140.1:0-7175 GCA_038212575.1 Flavobacteriales bacterium | reverse complement strand
TAACGTTTACTTTTTTTATATGTTTCGCACCTATGCTGGGATAGTTCGTCATTCCACTTTTACAGATGTGTTCAGGGTTGCTGCAGCTTCCTTTTTAACGGCGCTTTCAGTGGTTATTTTTAATATGGTTTATTTTGCCATTAGTGGAGAAAAAATATTTTTAACTACCGCCATTATTTTATATATGTTCTTTTCTTTTACCCTGATGCTGTTTTTTAGGATTGTGGTAAAAGAGTCTTACCAGTATTTGCAAAGAATGAACAGCAACAGCTTGAAAAAACGCGTGGCGATAGTGGGAATGGATAACCAGACCATTAGTTTGGGTAGAGCACTTACCACGGAATCTGACATGTCTTTTAAATTAATTGGCTTTCTTACAGAAAACTCTTCTAATAAAAGCCTAAGTATATTGGGAAAACCTGTTTTTTCTTTGCTTATCAATAAAAACTCCCTTCAGTTTGCCGAATTAATTAAGAAACACAAACTGGATGGTATTTTGATGGTTCGCGATTCTCTTTCGATGGCGGAGACCAACGAAATAGTAGAGGCCTGCTTGGCAAATAATATTGAAGTTTTCAATGTGCCATTGGTTGAAAACTGGAACAAAAAAGAGGATTTACAGACCCAGATAAAACCTATAGAAATTGAGGACCTTTTAGATAGACGTCCAATAGAAATAGATACTGAAATTATTAAGGACGATCTAGAAAATAAAACCATTTTGGTAACTGGCGGGGCTGGTTCTATTGGGAGTGAGATAGTTAGACAATTAGCGCTTTTTAACCCTAGGGAAATTGTTGTATTGGACAATGCTGAATCTGCTCTTTACGAAATGGAACTGTATTTAAGCAGTGCGTTTCCCGACTTAAACTTCGCTACGGTCTTGGCAGACATTAGAAATATAGAACGCTTAGAGATGATATTCTCAAATTATAAGTTTGATATTGTATATCATGCTGCAGCCTATAAGCATGTGCCTTTAATTGAAAAGAATCCGCATGAAGCTGTAGCTGTCAATATAAGTGGGACTGTAAATTTAGCAAATCTGTCCGTACAGCATGGAATTGATAAGTTTGTAATGATTTCCACAGATAAGGCCGTAAACCCAACCAATGTTATGGGCGCGTCCAAACGGGCAGCAGAGATGTATGTGCAATCCCTTCAGGAAAAAATAGGTACCCATCCAAGATTTATTACCACACGTTTCGGTAATGTTTTGGGTTCCAACGGATCGGTCATTCCTTACTTTAGAAAACAAATAGCTGCTGGAGGACCCGTGACCGTTACGCATAAAGAAATAATACGTTATTTTATGACCATTCCCGAAGCCTGCCAGCTCGTGCTTCAAGCTGGAGCAATGGGAAAAGGTGGAGAGATTTTTATTTTTGATATGGGTAAGGCAGTGAAAATATTGGATATGGCCGAACGTATGATACTGCTATCTGGCCTAAAACCCTATAAGGATATTGACATACAAATAATCGGTTTACGGCCTGGAGAGAAGCTTTATGAGGAATTGTTGTGCGACAAAGCACAAACATTGCCCACTTTTCATTCTAAAATTATGGTATCTAAAGTTCCCGCTGAGAGCTTCAGCAGTGTAAGTGAGAAGATTCAGGCGATAATTAATGCTACTTCAAAGACCAACAAAATGGAAGTAGTTTTAAAACTTAAAGGATTGGTTCCTGAATTTGTGAGTCAAAATTCCGAGTTCCAAATATTAGATGTTCACCATCAAAATTGAATTAAGAAAAAACAAACTTTTTAATATACTGAACCTTCGTACTTATATATGAAGGTTCTCTGTTTTTATAAAAGAGAATAAAGGGCTAATTTAGTTATCTTTTTAGAATAAAGGAGGGAATTATTTTTTTTGGGATTTCGGTCATCTTGAAGTGTTTTTATAGATTAAATGATAATTCCCTCGGTTATATGCTACTTCCCTGGAGTATGCTGATTAGAAAAGTTTATATTTGCAAAAAAAATTTGATGAGACGTTTTTTTACTAAAGTTTTTATTTTGTTTTTGCTTGGGAGCATAGGTGTTTCTTGTGCTACCAGAAATGAAATTGTTTATTTTCAGGGTTCTGAGGATCTGAACCTACAGGATATTGAAAGTACTTTTGAACCCATCATTGAATCCAACGACATTCTTTATATAACGGTTTCGTCCATTGATGAAGAGGTTACAAAACCCTTTAAACGTGCTACTAGGTCAGAGGGCGCTTCCGGCAGCGAAAAACTGCAAGGTTATTTAGTGGATTCTGAAGGTAATATTAGATTTCCCGTACTAGGCTCTCTTTCTGTAGTGGGCAAAACTAGGGGAACGGTCGAGCAGGAACTGAAAGCAAAACTCTCGGAATATATTAAGGATGTCGTGGTAGATGTAAGAATTATCAACTTTAAGGTTACCGTTGTCGGCGAAGTTGCTTCTCCTGGAGTGTTTCGAATTGAAGATGAGCGTGTAACCTTGCCAGAAGCCATAGCACTTGCCGGCGATCTTACCGTAGACGGAAAACGGAAAGAGATAACCGTGATCCGTGAAGAAAACGGGGTGCGAAAAGTAGCAAAAATAGATTTTACCGACACGGCCCTTTTCTCCAGTCCCTTTTACTTTTTAAAACAGAATGACATTGTTTATGTAGAACCTTCCCTTAAAGGGGTTAAAAAGTCAGGTTTTATTCCAGATATCCCCGCTTTTTTATCTTTGTTTACCATTGTGCTTAGCACCGTAATTATTTTATCACGTTAAGAAATGGAAGAACGGAATTATACTACTACGGAACAGGAAACACCCATAAAGGAACATATTGAACATTACCTGCGCTATTGGTACTGGTTTGTACTGATGGTGATTATTGCATTAATAGGCGCATTTATTTATTTGCGTTACACCCCAAAGTTATACCTGAGCAAGGCTACTATTATAATAAAAGACGAAAAGTCGTCCAATAACATTATTGATGTTTCAGGCCTGTCACAAATGGGAGGTTTTTTCTCCAAATTCAACAGTACCAAAATTGAGAATGAACTGGCCATTTTCAATTCAAAACGGATTATTGAAGAAACTGTAAAAGAGCTTGGATTAAACATAAAGTACGAATCTGTTGGAGCCATAAAAACTACCGAACTATACTTCAATATACCTTTTAAAGTACAATATCAGTCTTTCAAAAGTAATAGCACAGGAGTCCCAAAACTATTTTTTGAGGTTCTTTCCGATTCTGAATATAAGATAGAGGGCGAGGGACAATCCTTTTCTGGCACTTATAAATTTGGGGAGCGTGTATCCCTTCACTTCGGCGATATTTCGGTATTGCCCAATATTGACCAATCCGCAAGTTATAATGGGTATGTAGGTAAAACCATTATGGTTACCTATACCCCTATAAATGTTGTGGCACTTAACTATCAATCAAGGGTTTCTGTAAGCAACGACATTAAAAGTAGCAATGTGGTTGAGCTTAGCCTTTTATCCTCGATTACTGATAAATCTGAGGATTTTTTAAATGAACTGGTGGAGCAGTATAACAACGATGCCATTAGCGACCGGAATGAAGTTGCAAAGAAAACATCGCAGTTTATCGATTCCAGAATCAATATAATAACTAGGGAACTGGATTCTGTTGAACGCAACAAGGAATTGTTTAAAAGTAGTAACCGACTGACGGACATACAGGCAGAAGCTCAGATGATACTCGAAAATTCGAGCGAATCCAATCAAAAACAGCTTGATATTTCTACGCAACTGGAGCTTTCAAATTCCATGATAAATTATATGGAAAACAGTTCAAAAAATGAATTGTTGCCATCAAACATTGGCATTCAGTCTGAAAATGTTGGCGCATCCGTAAACAACTACAATCAGTTGATCTTATACCGAAACAAGTTATTGCAGAATTCCACTTCCAAAAACCCTGTGGTTGTTAACGTAAATAACCAAATTGAACAAATGCGCTCCAATATTTTGGGGAGTTTAAAAAACACGAGCAACTCCTTAAGAGTTGCAATGAAAGATCTGAATATTCAGGAGTCTTCCTTGAATTCAAAAATAGCACAGGTTCCCCAAAAAGAAAAGATTTTCCGAAGCATCGAACGGCAACAGACAATAAAGGAACAGCTTTATTTGTTTCTTTTGCAACAGCGCGAAGAAGCTTCCATTTCCCTGGCCGCCACTGCGCCCAAAGCCAAAGTAGTGGATGGGGCCTATAGCAGCCAATCCCCAGTTTCTCCAAAAACTTCCCTTATTTATCTTGGTGCGCTATTGGGAGGGCTCATAGTTCCCTTTTTAGGAATTTATGGGGCCAATATGCTAAATACAAAAGTAACCAACAGAAAGGATGTTGAACGTCATTTGCCTACCACACCTATTTTGGCGGAAATTCCAAAAATTCAAAAAGGAGAATCTGAACTAATACAGGATAATGACCACAGCATTATGGCGGAAGCCTATAGAATTTTTCGTACCAACCTTCAATACCTGTTTATCAATAAGCTGGAAGAAAACGATAAAGGAAAATCGCTTATAGTTACTTCAACCATTAAAGGAGAAGGAAAAACCTTTGTAGCTTTCAATCTGGCACTGACCCTGGCCCTTACCGGTAAAAAAGTTGTTTTGGTGGGAGCAGATATCCGTAATCCCCAATTGCAGCGTTATCTACCGGAAAACGAAAAAAACAAAAAGGGACTTACAGAATTTATAGTGTATGACGATTTGGAGATGAAAGACGTTATTTCGCAAAGCAAATACCACAATAACCTAAGTATTGTCCTTTCGGGCGCAATTCCCCCGAATCCAGCTGAGGTACTGATGCAAAAAAGGACTAGCGTACTAATAGAGCGTTTAAAGGAAGAATTTGATTTTATAATAATGGATACGGCTCCATCCATGCTGGTAACGGATACCATCCTTATCAATAAATTGGCTGATATTACACTTTATGTGGTTAGAGCTGGTTATACCGATAAGCGCTTGCTTGATTTTCCACAGGATGCCATTATCGATGGACGCTTATCTAATGTTGCCATAGTCCTCAATAATGTTGCCCTAAACAATTTTGGATACGGAAACAAATATGGATATGCATACGCTCGCGAAGAACGATCCTTATTGAAGAGGATGCTCAACAGATAAGTATTTTTAATTAGTATTGTCCGTTTAAAAATCATATGATGTCCCTACGGACATTGATTTAATTGGGAACTTTCTGATTACCAATATTTTGACCGCCGTGGCGGACAGTATGCCGTTAGGCATTTAATATGGGCAACAAAATAGAACCCTTTCAAAGCCTAGTCCGCCGCGGCGGACTGCTTATAGAATGGGGTTTTCCAGAATTATACATTACTTTTATTGGACAACAATAATTTTTAATTATGAAATTCCTGAGAATAATTTTCATACTTACCCCCGTAATGATTTTTTCACAGGAATTTGATATAAAGGGAAGTATTGAGGCAACCGCTATACTTTCCAACGAAAATGAAAACCCTTTTTGGTTTCACACCAATACAAACTATGCCGTTGGTGAACATACAAACCTTTCTGCCACTGGGCAATTGACTGCAAGTTTAAACTATTCTTCATTTAAAATTAATGCTGGCGCTGCAGTATTTGGAAGGGACGGGATTGAAGATGCCTTACAGCGAAAGGAGCTTTATCTACAGTTTGAAAATTCCTGGCTTCTTGCAACCCTTGGAGCCAAAAGTAGACCCGTTGTTGCAGATGGCCTTTCTGCAACCAACAAAAACTTTCTGTGGTCGGGTAACGCAAGGCCACTTCCCGGAATTTTACTGGAAGCAAACGAACCCATAAAAATTTCCGAAACTTTTGGGATAGATTGGGGCATCGCCCACTACGAGCTCAATGATGACCGATTTGTAGATAACACCCACCTTCATTACAAAAGATTGGGATTAATTACCACTTTTAATGAAAACCATAAACTTATCGCCCAGATACAGCATTTTGCGCAATGGGGAGGCAGCTCTCCCGAGTATGGCGAATTAAAGGATGGTGTTAAGGATTTTGTTAATGTATTTTTTGCACGCAATACGGAAGAAATCGGTTTTGAAGGGGAAACAATCAATAAATTAGGAAACCATTTAGGATCTTATTTATTGGATTATAAATTCAAAAATGGGTTTGGTGAATTTTCGGCATATCACGAACATCCTTTTGATGATGGCTCGGGCACTCGGTTGGCAAATTTTCCCGATGGGGTATGGGGTGTTTTTTATAAACCTTCGGGCCAAAAAATAATCTCTTCTATTTTATATGAATATATTACTACCACAAACCAAAGCGGTATTTCGGTAGGCAGTGGTTACGACAACTATTTCAATAACAATGTTTACCGAAGCGGGTGGACCTATGAAGGAAATATTATAGGGCTTCCATTTATGATTACAAAGGATGAAGAAGTTACCGAAGGTAGTGTCGCGATTGTGAGCAACAGTTTAAAAATGCACCATTTCGGAATTGCCGGAAGTATTAGAAAAATTGATTGGGTATTAAAAACCTCTTATGTGAAGAACTTGGGAAGGAAGGCTTCCCTTTTCGAAAATCCCATTGATAATCTTTACAATTACATTTCTATCGCCTATAAATCTGAAAAACTCGGTACTTTTAAGATTATGGGAGGAGTAGATTTTTCAAATGTTGCGAATACATTGGTGGGTGGGGGAGTTGAGTATTCCTATACCTTTTGATAGTAGTACTAGTTCTAATTAAATCTTCGCTAATCTTACTATTTTCATAATTTCTTTGTTAAGAACAACTGATTATTCTTTATTGAAATAAATAAAGGTTAAATTTATCTTTTATTTAGTCTAACATAAATTTTATACCATGAAAAAATTAATTTTAATACTTGTAGCCGCAGTTGCCTTCAGTTGTGGTGATAGCAAAAAAGAAGAAAAACCTGAAATAAAAATCGGGACACAGGAGGAAGAATCTACGCCGGCCGAATCTGTAGATGACGCTATTGCCAATGTAACGATTGAGGGCAATGATCAGATGAAATTCAACAAAAACGAGATTCGCGTGAAAGCTGGTCAAAAAGTGAAGCTTACCTTAAAACATGTGGGTAAAATGGAGAAAATCGTTATGGGACATAACTGGGCATTGCTAACCCAAGATGCCGATATGGCTGCTGTAGGCCAAGCTGCCGCAAC
>JBBQUI010000139.1:0-7222 GCA_038212575.1 Flavobacteriales bacterium | reverse complement strand
AAGCCAAATATATTGTTGATTGGTGCTCTTCTGGATTTTTAAAAAAAACATTTAGATAATCTTCAAAGCTTGTATTAGGGTGAAAATAATCTGCCTTTATTGCTTTAAAAATTATTTTATTTTGCATAGAATCAAGATGTTTTCCTTGAAATTTAAATAAATTGTTGCCAGGCAGAATATTGCTTTCGTTATTACTAGCTTCGGTTTCAGATTCAAATTTTGACTCTATATCTGATTTAGGATAAGCCAGATCAAAAACTTCTTTTTCCAATTCATAATAATTAGGCTCATAATCAAACATTCTAACATCAAATTTTGGCAGATATTCATACCCATCGAATTTATCTACTATGTACATTGCTTCAAACAATCTACTATTTGCTATAAGTTTCGTGTTAGCCCTTGTAAATGATACTCTATTTGCTAAATGACATACATATTCATCAAATAAAATGTCCAAATCCTCAATTTTTTCAAACTCTGGTTTTAATAGGAGTGGTATAGCGAGCAAAGACCTGCCGTTTTCAAAATTCCTTTTTCCTTTATCAAAGACGTTATATAGGAATTTTAAATCTGACCGATTTGTAATATGTTCATTTTCGTGGTTAGTAAAATGTTCAATTAAATGATTTAAAGCATAATTAAATGATAAGTACTTATTTTTAAAATCAATCAGCGTTGACTTAATCAATGCTGTTGCATTTGCATTTTCTTTAATTCGTGATGATTGAAATAATGCAATGTGTTTATCTATATTCATATAATTTAAAAATCCAATTCTGGTAAGTTATCAACGGCATCATCTGCGAGACTATCTATATAATTCAAGTATTTTATTGTGTGTTGGGTATTAGAGTGCCCTAGGGCATCCGCTACAGTCTTTAAATTGGCTCCATATAATAGTAGTTGGGTAGCATATGTATGACGCGCGCAATAAAAAGTAATATGTTTATCAATTTTCGCTCTACTCACCCAATTTTTGAGACATTTATTAACCCCATTATCAGAAATCAGTGATCCATTTTCATTTCTCATATTAAAAATCGTATCCTCTTTTTTACCTCTTTTGCCTAATATAACAAGGATTGAATCTTTTATCTTAACATCAACTTTCTGATTTGTTTTTTCTCTTCTAGTGACTAATCTACTGTTTACAATGTTGCCCCAAGTGAGTTGTTTAATTTCAGCATACCCTAGTCCAGTAAAACAAGAAAATAAAAAGGCTTTTCTTAATTCTTCATTACCGCATTCGGTTTGAGCAAGTGTTTTTAATTCCTCAGAAGTAAGTATTTGTTTTCTGAGTTCATTACGTTGCACTTTCCTCCTAAACTTAATGTTTTTAGTTGGATTGTCGTTTATCAATCCTTTTTGCTCGGCATCTTTAAGAATTTTTTTAAATCTAGTAAAGTAGTTGTGCGGAGACTCACCATTAAGACCAGCATCATCATTTAGATAATCCATATATCCTTTCATAAGGCCAGGAGTTATTTCGTCAATCTTAATCTTTGGATTATCAACATACAATTTAAATTGCCGTATGGTAGCATTAATCATTCTCAAATCTTTTTTCTTGTAATCGTTTTTAAATGATTCTGCAAAGTCGAAGAAGTTTACATTGCGCAAATGCTTAGGGATGTAATTTGTATTTCTTGTTAAATATTCAAGTTCCCTATTTGATCTAATAAGATTTGCTATATTCTTTTTTTCAGCTTTGATGGTTTTTGAATCATCTGGATCTACCTTAATTTCTAGAAATTCGTAAGTCCTTTCACCGTCAATATAAATATCTAAATAATACCGGCTAGCTCCTTTGGCTAATTTTTTCTCTCTAAGTTTTATGCTCATAATATCAGTAACAAACTGGTAACAAAAATAAGTAAATAAAGGATAATAAAAGCAAATATAAATTAATTGCGTAGCTGCAAAGCATTGATTTTACTGAATTTCATTTTCCGATAGTTTCCGATGATAACATTAAAAGTACCCGCCTCGAGTACAGAGAAAAGCCTTAACAGAAATGTTGAGGCTTTTTTTGCCTATTTGAATTATTAGAAAAACTCCATAATTTTTAGTTAGGAATCTTCCCTACATTGCCTATATTTGGGCAAACCCTGAAAACCTTTATCCCCAATGTCTGATTTCTGGTTGTATTTTAATCTTGGGCTCCACCACGTTTTGGACTGGAAAGCTTATGATCACATTCTATTCTTGATTGTGCTTTGTGCCGCATATACTTTTTCATCATGGAAAAGATTGTTGCTTTTGATTACTATGTTTACCGTTGGCCATACACTATCGCTACTTTTGGCAAGCTATAATGTAGTTAGTGTTTCTGGAAAAGTTATTGAGTTTTTGATTCCGGTAACGATTCTCGTTACGGCACTTTTCAATCTTTTCACTGCGGGCAAAGAAAAGAAAGTAGAGAAAATGGGCATTTTTTATATAGTCACTATTTTCTTCGGATTGATTCATGGTTTGGGCTTCGCTTCCTTTTTTACGAAGTTAGACAGTGGTAGAGAGTTTCTGCCATTACTGGAATTCGCCCTAGGTATTGAAACTGCACAAATTATAGTGGTAATTATAATTTTGATCATTGCTTTCATTTTTCAAACCATCTTCCGTTTCAATAAAAGAGATTGGGTTTTAGTGGTTTCCTCATTAGTTATAGGAATGATAATCCCGATGCTCATCAATAACTGGATTTTTTAATAGTTAGTAGCCCTCAGTGAATAGAGAATATTAAAAAACCGAGCTTTTAAACTATAAACTCACCAACCCCTAAACTTTTTTCTTTGGCAATAAGTTAACAACATTTTTTTTGGCAGTGGCGTAACTTCCCACTAATTTCGCTGTCTATTTAAAAGTATGAAATGCCCATTAACAAATTGCAAACCAACCGAAATGAATAAACTGGGCATTCCATCTTCCTCTTTCTCAAATATTTTATACTGATGAAGGACAGCAAACAACGCAAGTATGATATTGCCTATCTGCGGATGGCCCAAGAGTGGAGCAAACTATCATATTGCAAACGAAGACAGGTTGGCGCGCTTATTGTAAAAGATAAAATGATTATCAGCGATGGTTACAACGGCACACCCACAGGTTTTGAAAATATTTGCGAAGATGATGAAGGCTACACAAAATGGTACGTCCTCCACGCCGAAGCAAATGCAATTTTGAAAGTGGCATCGTCAACGCAGGCATGTCAGGGTGCAACCTTATACATTACTATGTCGCCCTGTAAAGAATGCAGCAAATTAATCCACCAAGCAGGTATAAAAAGAATGGTTTATTACAACGAATATAAAGACAACTCCGGGATTGCTTTTCTTGAAAAAGCTGGAGTAGGTATACAGCACATTTCAGATTTGGATTCAGAATAATGGAGCAACAATCTTCCACACCGAACAATACTACTAAAAAAAGACTCCCATTGTTACCACTTTGGATTGGCTTGGCATTAGCCGTTGGTATTTTTATTGGCTCCAAATTCAATTTTAATGATAATACCGAGAAAATATTCGCCACAAGTTCAAAAAAAGATAAGCTCAACAGGCTCATAGATTACATAGATTATGAATATGTAGATAACGTGAATACGGACAGCATTGTAGACGTTACCGTAAACGGAATTCTCGAAAACCTCGACCCACATTCTGTTTACATTCCAAAAAGTGAATATGCGCATAATGCCGACGACATGCGTGGCGCCTTTACGGGAATCGGTGTGAGTTTCTACATTTATAAAGATACCATTGCCGTGATCCGATCCATTGAAGGTGGGCCAGCCGCACAAGCTGGAATAAAAGGAGGCGACCGAATTTTATACGCTGATGGCAAAAAACTTTTTGGCGAATTGGTGCAGCGCGATAGCATCTCCAATTATTTAAAAGGCGAAATAAACAGCAAAGTTGCACTCGATGTTTACCGCCCAAGCGAAAATAAAGTAATAGAAATAAAAGTGAGAAGAAAACAAGTACCACTTGTGAGTGTTGACGCTTCTTATAAATTGGCTGACGACTTGGGATATATAAAGCTGAACCGTTTTTCGGAAACTACCTATAAAGAATTTGAAGATGCCCTCGATAAACTGAAAGACCAAGGCATAAAAAAATTGGTTTTGGATCTTCGCAACAATCCCGGCGGCTATATTTCCACCGCAGAACGGGTGGTGGATGAATTTTTGGAAAAGGACAAATTAGTTCTTATCACAAAAAACAAAAGTGGCGAAATCAACAAAACTTACGCTACGCGCCGAGGCGATTTTGAACACGGAAAACTGTACGTCCTTATCAACGAAAACTCCGCTTCCGCCAGTGAAATTGTGGCAGGAGCACTTCAAGACAATGACAAAGGAACTATAATTGGTCGCCGTTCTTTCGGAAAAGGATTGGTGCAGCGCGAAATGTCCCTCGGCGATGGCAGTGCCGTGCGTTTGACTATTGCACGCTATTACACCCCAACCGGCCGTTCCATTCAAAGGCCTTACGGAAAAGGAAACGATACCTATTACAGTGATTACGAAAAACGCTACCGAAATGGCGAATTGATCCATGCAGATAGCATAAAGGTTGCCGATTCCTTAAAATATGTTACCCCCAGAGGAAAAGTGGTTTACGGTGGCGGCGGAATTATACCCGATGTTTTTGTGCCGAAAGATACAAGCGTAGAAAATGAAACGCTGCAATACGTTTCCCGAAGCGGGTTTATGAGTTATTTCATCTTTGAATATCTCGAAAAAAACAGAACTTTATTTAAGGGAATGAAGTTCGAAGATTTCAGAAAGAATTTTAAAGTGGACGATAAACTTTCCAAAGAATTTATTGAATACGCCAAATTCAACGAAGCGCAAATAGACCTTTCAAAATATATTGAAGAGTTAAAAAGATCGCTGAAAGCAAATATCGCCCAACAACTTTTCGGTCCTAACGAATACGAAATCATTTTGAACGAAACAGATCCAATGCTACTAAAAGTTTTGGAGCTAGAGGCCGATAATCATTTAGACAAAAAGTAAAAAAGCTATTTTTTTACTTTCGTAGCGATTCTTTTTGAAACAAGCAAAATGCCCAGTGCCAAAATAGCACACAATCCCGCCAAAACACTTACTGCAGCAATAGAACTTTCACCTTCAAACAAATGGTCAAAGTCTAGTTGTGTTGCGTTATAAATTACAAGCCCAGCAGCGCAGGCAATCAAGATGTAGATAAATATTTTCATTAATCTTTAATTAAAAAGTTCTTGAATATTTGAAGTGAAAAGTTTCACCGCAATGGCTAGCAAAATTACACCAAATATTTTTTGGATCACAGCAATTCCGTTCTTTCCGAGAAAACGCTGCAACTTGCCCGAAGTTTTCAAAACGGCATAAATAATCACAATATTTATCAAGATTGCAACAATAATACTTTCAATAGCATATTCAGCGCGAAGGGAAAGGAGGGTCGTTAAACTGCCAGGGCCAGCCAAAAGTGGGAATGCCAAGGGAAAAATTGAAGCCAAATCAGGGCTTGTATCACTTTCTTTAAAAAGGGTCACGCCAAGTATCATTTCAAGCGCAATAAAGAAAAGTATCAAAGCACCCGCTACAGCAAATTCATTGACGTTAACGCCAATAAGATTCAAAATGCTTTCGCCTAAAAAAAGAAAAACAATCATTACAATTGCTGCAATTATAGAAGCTTTTCCAGAATTAATATGGCCAGCTTTTTCACGAAGTCCAATAATAATAGGAATGTTCCCGATAATATCGATAACCGCAAAAAGCACCATTGTAGCAGTGATTATTTCCTTGAAATTTAAAACCATAACTTAAATTCAGCTGACAAAATTAGGTTTATTGTTTCATCTTTTGATACGATTTTGAGGTAAGTTTTTATTTGAAAATTGTCATTTGTTTTTTTTATTTGGAATTTGGTGCTTGTAATTTGGAATTTCATAGTTTTGCCGGATGTTCCAACTTGGCAAAACAATAGTATCCGAAGATATAATCGAAAAAGATTTTGTGTGCAACCTCAACGCATGTAAAGGCGCCTGTTGTATTGAAGGCGAAGCGGGAGCACCCGTTACTGAAGAAGAAGTTGGAATTCTTAAAGAAATCTATCCAAAAGTGAAACCCTTTCTTCGCTCTGAAGGTATTGCAGCCATTGAAAAACAGGGAACACACATTAAAACCGATCTTGACGAATTGGAAACCCCTTTGGTGGAAGGAAAGGAGTGTGCCTACGTTACTTTTACCGACAAAGGCATAGCAAGCTGCGGTATTGAAGATGCTTTCAATGCTGGCGTAACTGACTTCAGAAAACCTATTTCATGCCATTTATATCCCATTCGGGTACAGGATTATAGTGAATTTGCAGCCGTAAACTATCACCGTTGGCCAATCTGTGATGATGCCTGTACTTTGGGAAAACAGCTAAAGGTGCCTGTCTATAAATTTTTGAAGACTGCCCTTATTCGTAAATTCGGTGAAAACTGGTATGCCGAACTTGAAAAGGTGGCTTCCGAAAAGTAATTCCTCAATACATCTTTTTTACATTTTTTCTATTATTTTGATATTGATTATATTAGTGCTTTAAACTCAACAGATTTATTCACTAACTAAAATTTGTATTATGAAAAAGTATGTATTGGTTTTATTTGTTTTTTCAACATTTATAAGCTGTAAAGACAATCCCGTGAGCAAAAAAATAAAGGAAACAAAAGACGCGGTTTCAAACTCCACAAGTGCAGTGCAGGAAATGACCAAAATGCAGGACGATATAAAGGAGCTGCAGGAAACCACTCCCCTTACCAATGAAGAATTAAAATCATGGCTTCCCGAAGAAGTAGAAGGCATGAAACGCATCAGCTATAAAGCCGGCCAAGCAGGAATGATGAACATATCTTCCATTGAAGCTGCATATGCCAATGATGACAAATCAAAAAAATTTACCATCAATATTATTGACGGCGCGGGCCAAGTGGGCGCAGCAGCAACGGCGGGCCTGAGAATGGTAATGTCGCAGGATTTTGAGGAAGAGGATGAGAGCGGCTCCCGCAAAACAGTTACCAAAAATGGAAAAAAAGCTATTGAAGAATACCGATCTAGCAATAACAACAGTAAAATCCAGCTAATGGAGGGCAATCGTTTCTACCTGGAAGCTAACGGGAAAAATATGGATCTCGATGAAACTTGGGATGCAATTGATGAATTAGATTTGGAAAAGTTGGGATAAAA
>JBBQUI010000138.1:0-7232 GCA_038212575.1 Flavobacteriales bacterium | reverse complement strand
CCGAAAGCTTTGGCGATTAGATCACCAATTACATCATCATTGTTTGCAGAAATGGAAGCAACTTGTTTTATCATTTCTGAAGAATTGCCAACTTTCGTAGATTGACTTTCCAAATTTTTAACGATTGCTTCAACAGCTTTGTCGATGCCGCGTTTCAAATCCATTGGATTTGCGCCGGCAGCAACGTTTTTAAGGCCTTCTTTTACGATTGCTTGCGCAAGAACGGTTGCAGTAGTTGTTCCGTCACCAGCAAGATCATTGGTTTTGGAAGCTACTTCCTTTACCATCTGTGCGCCCATATTTTCTAAGGGATCTTTCAATTCAATTTCTTTTGCAACGGTAACACCATCTTTTGTCACCTGTGGTGCGCCGAAGGATTTGCTGATAATTACGTTACGACCCTTTGGGCCTAAAGTTACTTTTACTGCGTTTGCCAATGCGTCAACGCCGCGTTTTATTGCGTCGCGTGCATCTACATCAAATTTTATATCTTTTGCCATAAACTTTTATTTTTGTCATTTCCGCGAAGGCGGAAATCTTTTGATTAATACTTATAATTTTTAAACTTTTTGCTTTTGAAGAAATCACAAATTTCAAGCACCAAATTCCAAATAAATTTCAAAAAACAATTTTAAAAAAGGTCCGTTTTGGAATTTGTTTTTTGGGATTTGGGTTTTGCAATAATTGTTAAATTATTGCAAGTATATCTTCCTCACGCATAATGAGGTAATCTTTACCATCAAACTTTAGTTCGCTGCCCGAGTACTTTCCGTAGAGAACGGTATCGCCAACCTTCACGGTCATTTTGTGGTCTTCTTTGCCTTTGCCAACGGCAACTACTTTACCTTTTTGTGGTTTTTCTTTCGCAGAATCTGGAATGTAGAGGCCTGAAGCTGTTTTAGTTTCTGCTTCTTCGGGCTGGACCAAAACGCGATCTGCAAGTGGTTGAATTTTTAATGCCATTTCAATTTTATTTTTTAGTTGTTAAACTTGAGTTTAAATGTTTGGTTGCTAATTGGCAGAAATTGTGCCACTGCCCATAAACTGACAGGTTATAGAATAAAAATGCCAGCTTGTCAGAAGCGGACATTTTTATGTTCTTTTAGCATTAGATTAATTTTAACAGTATAATAAATAATTTTGGTATTTCGTCTTTTTTTTCTTACTTTAAGCGTAATAGTATTACTAGTAGGCAAACTAAAGACACACATTGCCCTGGCTTGTTATTTACTTTAACCATAGAAAATGAAAACGCTTTCTTGATCATTACGTTTTTATTTTTTTGAAAAAAGTTTAAACCACTTCTTTAATTAAAAACTATGGCTTTCTTTATTATAGCCAAACAAGTTGACTTTTTAGAATTATCAAAATATTAATTAAGATGAAAAACCTTTATTCCACAATCCTGTCAACAATATGCTTTACCTTTTTTGGAACCTTGGTGCTTACGGCACAGATAGTCAACATACCGGATCCAAATTTTAAAGCGGCGCTTCTCTCAGACAATAACATTAATACCAATGGCGACGGTGAAATACAGGTAAGTGAGGCAGAGGCAGCGGTTGATGTAAGTGTTGCTGGCGACAATATTTATGACCTGACAGGACTCGAAGCGTTTATTAATATAACTTTTTTAGAATGTTCCGATAATAACTTAACAACCATTGATATTAGCAACAATCATGAACTGGAAATTTTTGAATGTTATAATAATCAGCTCACAAATATTGATATAAGCCAGAACACGGCAATGTACCAATTTGAGTGTAGGTTCAACCAACTTACGAGTTTGGATTTGAGCAATAACCCTAATATGGCTCTATTGTCAATGGGCAATAATGATATTTCACAGTTGGATGTGGGCAATAATCCTTTTCTGGCCATTTTAGAATGTAGGGAGACAATAATAGAAAATCTTGATTTAAGCCAAAATACTGGGCTCTTCTCATTGGTTTGTAATGATAACGATGTATTGACTTATATAAACCTAAAAAATGGCAACAATGAGAATTTGGCTTTCAGTGGGCTTTTTCCGAGTAATTTTGAAAACCTGCCAAACCTGGAGACTATTTGTATAGACGATATTAATAATACAGCACTGATAGATGAAATTACTGTTCAAGTAGGCCATCAGGTAGATTTTACGGAGGATTGCATTTTAAGTACGGAAAATGTGGATTTTAATGATGTAAGCATATATCCAGTACCCATTGGAAATAAACTATACATAAGTGCCATAACACCAATCGTACAAATGGATGTTTATAATTTATTGGGACAAAAGGTGTATTCTATGACTCAAGAGGGCCCGATCTTGGAAGTAAGTACTGAAAAGCTGCCCATGGGTTTTTATATAGTAATGTTACAAGACAGTAACGGACGCATTACTAGTAAGAAAGTAGTAAGGAAATGAATTTAAAAAAAGAAATTATGAAAACATATATATTGTTTCTATTTTTTGCGGTATTAACCCTTGTAGGCTGCTCAAAAAACGACGATGGCCCAAAATTGCCCCCCATTACCCAAACCGGAGAAAATACCTTTGGATGCTATATTAATGGAAGATTGCTTGTTCCACGGAATGGCACTGGAACATTTAATGCGCCTGATAATGGGTTAAGATTTATAGTCGGGCCTGGTCCAGATGAATTTTACTATCACGAAATTAAAGTTCAAGATTTTATTGGCTCTAAGGGAGGTTCTATGGATATACATATTATTGATTTATATCAAAATGGTGCAGGAAATTATGAAATTCAAAAAAGTAATTGCGCCCTTGATATTGATGCAAATAATAGTATTAATATTCGGTGTAGATATTACAATGGTCAAAGTTATGATTACTATTGTTCTATTGAAGGGACAGGTAGCTTAAATATTATGCGCTTTGATTTGGAAAATAGGATTGTATCAGGAACTTTTAATTTTAAGGCGAGAAACGAAAACAACTCAAATGATATAATCGAAATCACAGAAGGACGATTCGATATAAAATGGGATGAACTGAACAGCAACCCGCTCTAAATAAATGGGGCACCACGGCAATGGCACCCCTAAAGTCAATAAGATAAAACAAAATTCACTCAAGTTTCATTTATTAACACTTCAAAATTATGAGAAAATTATTACTACTGCTCGCATTTCTTTCTTTTTTTACACATACCAAAGCACAAAATCCTCCACCGACCAAAGTGGATAGTATGCTGACCAACGTAAATAAATCCAGTTTTACATCAGGTGTACTGTATGACAGAACGGTTTTTTGGGCACATTTAAATGCCTATAATGAAAACCATAATATGTCCAATGCAATACATTTTGAACAGGCATTGACGGATCTATATAGGGCATCCAATGAGGAAAAGTTCATATCCTTGCAATCTTTTAGGACCTCTTACACTCACGATAGTGTTCAAAACATAGTTGACGTTGGCATTTTAAACGCCACATTCCATCAAACCAACTTTATTGAAGAAGATGTGAATGAGGGTGGCTTGCGAAAATTGCCCGATGAATTTGAAGAAATAAACAATAACAATGATGCCTTTATTAAAAACCACGTCTTAGTGATTTCGCCCTTAAAAGAATATTTGGTTGGGGATATTATAAATTATCATTTTGACGATTCATTTTTGGTACAGGAGAGTGATAAAGATTTGGTAACACTTACTGCAAATTTTGATACAGCTACGGATTATGTGGTTTTTGAAAATGGCGGTTTTACTCAAACCAACGTTGCAGTGCAATATACAGACGAAGGCTATCGGCTATTGAGTTTTACTGCTACATTTAGTGATGGAACAACAAAAACTACAAATGCAACCATCCATACCAAATTATCACAGCCTCCATTAGGGGACGGTATTAAAAATGTGATAAATTTTCCCTCCGAATATCCTTGGCTGGGTATTAATGGCAAATTGGATTATCGCATTTTTTATCATAACAATCAAGAAATTCTCACAAAACCCATTATCATCATTGATGGTTTTGATCCTGGGGATAAACGTAAAATATCGGATTCAGATTCAAATATGCCCCCAGACAAACATGATTCGATTGAAGAATTTATGACATATCCTGGTCCAAATGGTGAACCAGTTGAGATTTTGACTCTTCTTAAAAATTTGGGTTATGATGTAGTTATTGTAAACCATCCTACCTATACAGCTGATAACGGAGAGGAGATAGATGGTGGCGCAGATTATATTGAGCGTAATGCACTTACACATGTGACTCTATACGAAGATCTAAATTCCATTTTGACTCAAAACAACAGCACTGAGCAATTAGTAATAATTGGGCCAAGTATGGGCGGGCAAATATCCCGCTATGCGCTGGCTTATATGGAAAAAGAAGGCATTCCCACCAATACGCGGCTATGGGTAAGTGTAGATAGTCCACATTTGGGCGCGAATATCTCACTTGGCCTTCAATCTTTGGTTAATCAAGCAGCAGACTCTGGAAACAATCAAGCCGAAGATTTTGTAAATGAACAATTGGGATCGATTGCAGCACAACAACAACTTATTGAGCAATTTAATGGTAGCAATAGTAATCAATTAAATCTTGATCGATTAAATGCACAAACGTATTCACAAGGGTTTTCAGAGAGAAGAGGAAACAATTACTTTACAAATTATTATGATAATTTATATTCCAATGGACTATCGGGAAGTAGAGGATATCCTCAAAATTTACGAAAGGTGGCAATCGTAAACGGATCACTTAAAGGGAATGACCTATATCAAGTAAGTCCTCAAACACAGAATGATTACATTAATGATTCTCAAATAGGTATAAATATTAGAGGATTTTTGCCAATATGTTCACCCTGGCCTTTTTGTTGGGACACTCACGTAGGAAGTGCTGAAGCGTATGCTATGCCGGCAACCAATATTAATGGGAAGGTATCGCGATTTTTTAAATTTTTATCGGAAGACCATTCTAAATATGTTACAAATATAAATCCCCGTGGAAATATGGATAATGTTCCTGGTGGTTGGTATCCAGGTTTTGCTCAATTTGCAGGTAGCCTAAATACAGATCCCGCATTCAATGATGGAACTTTTTGGTGGATGGGTGGATTTCTCACTTTAATAGCAATATTTGATGATGACAATGTTGATTTGGATATATACGATAACGAACAAGTCCACTCTTTCATCCCTACAATAAGTTCACTTGGTTTTATAAACCCTGATTTCAATTGGACCCAAAATCTGAACCGCAACTTGCTCTGCACAGGCGAAATTCCTTTTGATAACTATTTTGGCCCGAAAATAAATGAACAGCATACCTCATTTACTCAAGCAAGTGTATCCTGGCTTTTAGCAGAACTTGCGGGAAACCCACAACAACCCACAGTCTATCTGGATCCCGAAGATATGAATGGTCCAACCGTTATCTGTAGCACCGATACGGTTACGTATAGTTTCGACTTTTGCGAAAGTCTTCCCGTTATAGCATGGGAGGTTTCAAATAACCTAATAAAAACAACTCCTTTAGTTGATTATAACCGTAGCATTATCGTACAACCAGTGCATGCTTCAACCAATGGTTGGGCGTACGTAAAAGCTATTTTCGCAAGCCCCAATGAGCCCGTGCAAAAAAATATTTGGATCGGCCCGCCCAAGGTAGATTTTGTTGAAGATGTGAACGTGACGCAAATAAACCATACTATGCCTATTGTGCCAATAGGTAGTTGTGATGAGTTTGGGCTGAAAGTAAATATTTCACCTTCCTTTAGCAACGTACAAGAAATGGAGTGGGAAAAAGTATCCACAAATTACCAATGGTCCCAAGACCCTCCAGGCTACAATGATCCCTATGTTATTATTGCTCCTTTGTGTGAAGACCCCGTTCAGTTCCAGGTGCGCATGCGTAATGACTGTGGCTGGTCTGATTGGCAACAAATAGAAGATGCGAATTCTCAGTGCCAGACAAGTTGTGGCGGCGGAGGCGGAAGCGGAACTATCACGAGTGATTATTTTATAATTTATCCAGTTCCGGCAGATACTGTTCTGCATGTAAACCTTATAGGTTCGGATCCATCAGATCTTTTATTGGCGGGAGAAACTCTTACTATTCAGCTTTTTAACAGTTCGGGGACAATGGTCAAAAACATAAATACCATTGCATGCCAAAATTCCATTGATGTATCAACGCTTCCCGCTGGCTTCTATACTTTGAAAATAATATATAATGGACAACCTGAAAATCATCAAATCGTAATAAATTAAATATTTAACAAAAAATGCCAGCTGGTTGAGGCTGGCATTTTTAAAATATCTTGAAACTAAATTTTAGTTTGTAGTGTCCGTTGCAGTAGGTGCTGGAGTTTGTGTTGTTGGTACAGCAGGAATCGCGTTTTCATCAAAAGTTTTTGACTGAATAGTGTTGCTTCCCATTATAAAAATATTGGAACCTAAAATCAACACGAGCATGATGGTTGCAAGGGTCCAAGTACTTTTATCCAAAAAGTCACTGGTTTTCTGTACGCCACCAATTTGTGCGCCGCCCCCGCCGCCAAACGACGATGAAAGTCCGCCACCTTTTGGGTTTTGAACCATTATTACTATGACCAATAAAAAGGCCACTATCATTATCAAAATTAAAAATATTGTAAAAGTACTCATGATTGTTCTGAATTAATCAATTTATCTATCGCCCGAATTTGGTCTGCAAAGAAACCACTTTTTTCGGGATTTTTCAAAATTAAAATTTTATATGCCTGAATTGCTTTTTTATAGTTCTTTTGTTGAAGGTAAACTTTCGCCAAAGTCTCCGTCATTAGCGAATCAGACGGTTGTGTATAAGGTTTTGTTAAATTATCTTTTTCTTCTTTTGGCTGTTTTTTTTCTATTTCCGAGGGAATTATTTTTGGGCGTTCCTGAATGAATTTATCTATCAATTCAAATTTTCGATCTTTTTCCTCCTTCGCTGAAGCTTCGGAGGACATGTCCACTTTTACTGAATTTTCTTTTTCCTTTTTTGAAATTTCTACCGAACGTTCAATAGGTTTCGCTTTTGTCAGTTTCAACCATTCGGAAAAAGAATGTGTGTCGTTTTTTGTGAATTCCAGAGGTTTGTCCGGTTGAAGGATTTCTTTCGGATCTTCTCTCTTTTCAACTAAATTGGTAACAGACGCCACCTTTCTTTGGAAAAGTTCCGGGTTCAAAATATTCTCGGCCTTTTGCATTTCGGCTTTCAGTTGCTTGTCTATCTCAAGG
>JBBQUI010000137.1:0-7305 GCA_038212575.1 Flavobacteriales bacterium | reverse complement strand
AAAGACTTACTTTTGATGAAACAACCTGAATTTGTGTTGGAATGTCTCAGTTATACGGCAACGTCTCGCAATGTATCTGACAACTTCTCTGCTTTGCTGATAGATATTTCATCGGTCGTTCAATCAATTCCTTCAATGACAACAGAACAAAATATAGTATAATGAGCGGACAAGGCAGCCAATATGAAATTATTCAAAAGCTTGGCGAAGGCGGAATGGGAATGGTTTATCTAGCAAAAGATACCATGATCGACAGATTGGTCGCCATAAAACAACTTCACCGGAATTCAGGCTCAGAAGAAGAGAGCCTCGGGGAACGCTTTCAGGCGGAAGCTCATGCACTAGCCAAACTGAATCACCCCAACATCACCCATCTTTATTCGTTCATTCCCAAGGAGGACACCTATTGGATGATCATGGAATACGTGGAAGGAAAAACGCTCGAAGACTGGCTTTTTATCCATAAAAAAATTACACATGAGCTCGCTGCCAGCATTGCAGTACAAATACTTGATGGTTTATATCATGCACACCGTAAGGGTATCATTCACCGCGATATAAAACCAGCCAATGTGATGATTAATGAAGATGGAGAGGTAAAGATCATGGACTTCGGCATTGCCAGAATGCGAAGCGCACAGCGTATTACCAGTCACGGTAAATCAGTAGGAACGCTTGAGTATATGTCGCCAGAACAAATACAAGGCCACGAAGGTGATGAGCGGACAGATGTCTATGCTATGGGCAATATTCTGTACGAAATGCTTTGCGGCACCACACCTTTTCATAGCGACACCGATTATAAATTGATGAAGGACAAACTGGAGAAACAGCCAGAATCTATATTAAGGGAAAATCCCACGGTTCCTGATTCCTTTGAGAAGATAATCTTTAAAGCACTTCAGCGCAATCCGGACAGGAGGTATCAGTCGGCCAGAGAAATGAAATCTGCTATTGAGAAATGTCTTGATGGAGCTCTGCTCGATCAGGCCACACTTACTAAAGTGCTCAAAGCATCACAGGTTTTCACAGCACCAGAAAAGGGAAATGAAATTATCTCAGTCAGCAATATTTTGTCCCGGGCAAAATCGATCTCGGGAAGATTTAGAGTTCCCACAGGAGGAAGGTTCAAAGTTCCCACTTTCAGTAAAATTAATAGGCCTTTACTGATTCTTGGCGTCTCCGTACTATTGTGTGCAATCCTATTGATTTGGAGTGGGGGATCGGATAGTAGCAGCCCAGAAGAAATACCTGCAACCCCTGCTGTTACCTGGACAGACCCTGTGGAAGAGCGACAAAAGGATGACGTAGAGAAAAGTACTGGTAATTTTGAGGAAACACCAAGCGAGATGTACCAACGTATTGCGGATCCGCCAAAGGTAAAAGCAAAACCCAAAGAGAAGAACAAGACCGTAAAAAAGGTTGCAAACGACCCATCGGATAGTAAGCCATCGAATACCTCCGAACCAACTGAGCGCAATGAAACTATAGAAGAAAAACGCACGGTTGCGCACGCCCCTGCTGAAGTTCCTGCAGGAAAATCAATTCTTGTAACGTTACAGGAAGAATTAAGTTCGGAGGAAAAAGAACGTGACGGAACCACAATTCAGTTCACTTGTAATGAAGATGTGGTTGCAGATAATAGGATTATCATTCGTAAAGGTGCAGCGGTTACGGGAAAGATTGTGGACTGCGTACCCTCAAACACTAAAAAGAAAGCCTTAATTGGCTTTGTCATCCAACGCGTGGAAGCAGTTGACGGTAGCACTGTCAAATTAAAGTCGGAACGGTTTCGATTATTTGCTGATGTTCCGGGGAAGCCCATAAGCTATCGTTCCGGACAGACTTTTGCGGCAATACTGCAACGAGGCAGTGTCAAATAGGCGACTTGTTGCTTCAAACTGTTGATGCCAGAAATAAGTTGACCGTTTTATACGCGCGGGACGCCCGCGCCAGCTGGTAGTTCCAGTCATGATAACAAGTAGCTTCATGAGATTGCCGTGCTGCGCTAATCGCTAATCACTCTTAAATTCAAACTTACCTTCCTTGTATATACTTCCTCCTACCCTTAATTAAACGGAATCTAAAATCATCATAAAAGAGACTTGCCAATAAAATAATGGCTGCCAAAATTAAAGTGTTTGCTTTTAAACCAACCCCCGAATAAAGAAATCCGGCCGTGATCCCCCCAAAAAAGAAAAAGGAAATAATAAAAATACGGAGTTTAATATTGGCTTTAATTTTATCAATGTTAGGATGTGTGTGGGGGAAAAACAATTGCGAAAGTTCTATCCCCAAATCAGTGAAGAGCCCCGTTAAGTGAGTGGTACGAACCACAGCGTTTGAAATTTTGGTTACAAAAGAATTTTGTAATCCCATCGCAAAAAGCAAGGAACAGGCTATTACGCCTGGGTAGCTGACTCCCGTAATATTGTAAAATACAGTAACCGCCAATAAAATGGCGACTTCAAGTAAGGTAGGCAAAACAAAAACATTCAACCGTTTGGTTTCTTTAAACTTCTCTATCAAAAAGCCCGATGCAAAAGATCCAAAGAGGAATGCAATGATGAAAAGCAAAAATATTGAAGCCTTCCAAAATTTAAAATTTTCAAAGTCAAAGATAAACAAGGCAAAATGGCCTGTAACATTGGTAGTAAGTTGTTGTATGGCTAAAAAGCCGGTTACGTTTACAATTCCAGCCACAAAAGATAAAACGGTAGCAATTCGCAGATTGTGCTTTAATGTTCTACTTTTTCCTTGATGTCTAAACATTTACTTTCATTTGGCTAAAATTCTATAATTGCAAGGATAAGTGGTAGAAAAAGCAATGCTACCCATTCCATCAAAGGTATTTAAAAAAGAGCTTTTAGAAGGTTTTTGTGGTTTATAAAATCACTACCACTGTGGGCGAATGAGATTGTCACGCTTTGCTCGCAATGACCCTTAGACTGCGCTCAGGGCAGGCTAAAAAAATGCGACCCATAAGGAATCGCATTTTAATATATATAATTTTGCTAATTGCTAATTGCTAATTGTTAAGCGAAGCCATATCAATCACAAAACGGTATTTAACATCTGCTTTTACTACTCTATCATAAGCTTCATTGATGTCTTTGATGTTAATAAGTTCAATATCTGAAACAATATTGTGTTTGCCACAAAAGTCGAGCATTTCCTGGGTTTCTTTAATACCTCCAATCAATGAACCAGCAATACGTTTGCGACCCATAATGATGCCTCCACCGTTAAATGGTTCTAAAGGTTCTACTGCTCCAACAAGTACCATTGTGGCATCAACCTTTAAAAGAGCTATGTATGGATCCATCTTGTGGCCAACGGGTATGGTATTCAAAATAAAATCGAAGGTGCCTTGGTGCTTTGCCATTTCATTTTCCTTTTTGCTGATAAGCACTTCGTGGGCTCCCAGTTTTTTCGCATCCTCTGCTTTAGATGGTGAAGTAGTAATCATCACAACATGTGCACCCATCGCATTTGCAAATTTAACGCCCATATGGCCAAGACCTCCGAGACCGATAATGCCAACTTTGTCGCCTTTTTTTACCTTCCAGTGTCTAAGTGGTGACCAAGTGGTAATCCCAGCACATAATAAGGGTGCTGCACCCGCTTCATCTAAATTTTCCGGAATGTGAAGGATGAATTCTTTATTCACCACAACATTGGTGGAATAACCACCGTATGTCTGTTGCCCTTTTATATGCTTGTCTTCACTATTATAGGTAAAAGTGGCGCCTTTTTCACAGAACTGTTCCATGTCATTTTTGCATTGGGTACATTCCTGGCAGGAATCTACCATACAACCAACGCCCACTAAATCGTCTTCTTTAATGCCTTTTACATTTTTACCAATGGCGGTAACGCGGCCAATAATTTCGTGCCCGGGAACCACAGGATAAGAGGAACCGCCCCATTCATTACGAGCAGTGTGAATATCGCTATGGCAAACGCCACAATAGGTAATATGAAGTTTTACATCGTCATCGCCTACGTCCCTGCGCTTTATTTCCATTGGTTTTAAGTTGTCTTTTTCGTTTTGTACCCCGTATGCTTTTGTATTTTTAGCCATTGAATTTATTAGTTTTATTTTATTGAATGAATTTTGCAGGAAAGAAATCTATTCGAAAGTTTTTTGAATAACGTAAAGATATTAAGGCACTTATCCAAATGGGGTTAAGGCTATGTTAATAAATTTTGGTTCTCTCTATAGTTTATATTAAACAAATCACAAAAAACATTTTGAACTATATATATAGCAAATAAATAATTAAATTCACATAACTATTAACTTAAACACAAAAACAATGGGAGACATTTTATGGATTATTGTAGTCTTACTCGTACTCGGGTGGCTATTCGGTTTTTTTCTATTTCCAGCAGTCGGTGGTATAATCCACATACTTTTGGTGATTGCAGTAATAATGATAATTTACAAATTACTTTCAGGAAGAAGGCTTTAATCTTTCACTGTATGTAATGTTACAAGGCTTTCAATTGAATATTGAAAGCCTTTATTTATGTGCTTTATTAATCAATGACCGATGCGCTACCAAGTCTTTTCATATCTTTTCAATAAAAATCCTGCATAAAAAAAACAGCTTCCAAAATGTGGGGAATTATCTCTTCTTAGAAAGTCTTACTTTTAAATAAATAAAGTAAAACACAAAGCTATTCGTCTTCCTGTCTTGTCCAAAAATCCAAAAATCTAATAATCAAGCAATCCTAACGGATACTCATAGATAAGCCAGAGCAAAGTCATTAGAATGTAAGAATACAACTCTTTTTTCCTACAAAATAAAAGTCACATTTCTTATAAATCAAACTCAAGGCTTATTCGCTTTTTTTATCTTTCCAGAAAACCTGGGAATTGTAAGTGTAGTTTTGGTAGTATTTATAAAATAAACCCCAGTTAAAAGAACTGCCGCGGCAATTATGGATTGCAAGGTAATTTGTTCATTTAAAATATAATATCCCAAAATAAGAGCGATAATTGGGTTTACGTAGGTAGAAGTAGCAACCTTATCTGGCGAAACGGTTTTTAACAAATAATTGAAAGAAGTAAAGGCTACAATGCTTCCAAATAGAATCAACAACACCATACTCAATTGTACAGGTTCTCCCCAGTGGTTTGGCGCAATCCATTCTTCACCAAAAATCAAGCTTGCAAGGGCTAGGGTTATTCCAGCGGTAAACATTTGGTAACCTGTGTTCACAAAGAAATTTTTGGGCAAATCTGCTTTTCCCACAAAAAGGCTGCCGTAGGCCCAACTAAGCATACAGGCAAAGATCATTATCATTCCCAAAACGGTGCCTTCTTTGGCGATAATCTGTTTTTGTCCAACGAGCAGAAAAATTCCCAAAACACCTAAACCTACACCCACCAAAGACATTGGTTTGATACGTTTGCCCTGCAAAAGCCACATCAATAATAAAATCACTAGAGGTTGTGCAGAAATCTCCAAGGCCGCAAAACCGCTATCTACATATTTTAATGCCCAAACAATGATGCCATTGCCAAAAGAAAGAAACAAAACGCCCACAATAAAAGCGTTTATAAATTGCTTGCGGGTAATGGCGAGGCTTTTGCCCATCGCTTTGGAAATAATAAATATTAAAATCCCAGCGGTTGTAAAGCGAATGGATGCTAAAAAGAATGGTGGCAATTCTCCTACCGCCACTTTGTTAAGCATATACGTGGAACCCCAAATAACGTAGATGGAGAAGAATGCAAGGATGATTAATAGATTGTTTTTTGGTTTCAGGGGAATTGTTGGTTTATTGGATTGTTAGATTATTAGATGGTTGGATTGTTGGATTATTAGATGGTTGTGAATAGCTATGGCTTACGGCTTAGGGCCTAAAGCCTAAAACTTACTTCCCCTTCTTCCGTTTATTGTAATTTTTGTCGCCTCGCGTTTTTGGCTTTTTGTATTTTTGTTTTATGATGCGTTTGTAGGAGCCGCCTTGGTTTTCCTTTTGGTTTTTTTCTTTCTTTTCGTGAAAAGCGGGGCCAACTTCATCTACGTTATTTGGGTTGTTTATCTCTACAATTTGCGGTTGTTCGTCGTAAGTAAGTTGTTTTGAAATTTCAACTTCTTTTGGAAAATCGAGTTCTTCAATCTTTAAATCCATCAAGGTTTCAATAGCTTCTTTGGCTTCTTTTTCCTTTTCAGTATAAAGCAAAATAGCGGTTCCCTCCTGTTCTGCCCTTCCGGTTCTTCCAATTCGGTGCATATAGTTTTCAGGGAAAACGGGTGTATCAAAATTGATAACGTGACTGATTTGGTCCAAATCCAAACCACGCGCCATAACATCGGTGGTTACAAGAATTCGCGTTTTTTCAGCGTTAAAGTTTTCTATGGAACGGATTCGGTAATTCTGTGTTTTGTTTGAATGGATTACGGCTACTTCGTTTCCGAAGAATTCATCCAAAATATCAAAAAGCATATCGGCACTTTTCTTATTCGGAACAAAGACAAGTACTTTTTTGAAATCACTTTCATTCAGAAGCAATTGTTTAAGCAAATTGGCTTTTGTATAAAAATTAGGAACAGCATAAGAAAATTGCGAAATGTTTTCCAAAGGCGTCCCGCTAACCGCTACTGAAACTGTGGTTGGCGCAATGAAAAAATCGTGTATAAAAACATTCACATCATCCGTCATTGTTGCCGAAAACATAATGTTTTGTCGCTTGGTGGGAATCAGCTCCAAAATGTTTGTAAGCTGAAACCGGAAACCCAAATCGAGCATAACATCTACTTCATCAATCACAACTTTTTTAATGGTTTTCAACTGAATGGCACGGCTGATAATCAAATCATACAAACGGCCCGGAGTAGCAACGATTATATCGGTTCCCTGTGCAACGGCTTCCTTTTGATTGTTGATGTTTGTACCGCCATAGATTCCCACAACACGCACAGAGGAATATTTTCCAAATTTTTCTATTTCTTCCACCACTTGTAGCACCAGCTCTCGAGTTGGAACTAGAACCATAACCCGAGGATGCACCTGTTTTGAAAACTTTAAATCCTGCAAAATAGGAAGCATGTATGCAAAAGTCTTCCCGGTTCCGGTTTGGGCAATCCCAACCATATCAGCCCCCGACATAATTACCGAAAACGACTGTGCTTGTATGGGCGTGGGCTTTTCAAAACCCAGATCGGCAATGGCATACTGCAGTTGTTTGGAAATGTTAAGCTCGTTGAATGATTCCATGCTTGTTTTTATTTTCTGCAAAAGTAGCGTTTCGAGCCCTAATAACGCACATTTATGTATTTATTGATTCTT
>JBBQUI010000136.1:0-7386 GCA_038212575.1 Flavobacteriales bacterium | reverse complement strand
TATGTATCAAGATTATAAAAACGTAGAATTAGTAAAACCAGGAGGTCTTGAATTGAAAGACCGTTTGGTAGGTGTACAACGTGTAACCAAGGTGACCAAAGGTGGTCGTGCCTTCGGATTTTCAGCTATTGTAGTTGTTGGAGACGAAAAAGGAGTGGTAGGCCACGGACTTGGGAAATCAAAGGATGTTGCCAGCGCGATAGCAAAAGCTATTGAAGATGCTAAGAAAAACTTAGTTCGCATTCCACTTAATAAAGTGACTCTTCCACACGAACAAAAAGGAAAATACGGCGGAGCCCGCGTTAACCTTCTTCCAGCCGCGCCTGGTACCGGAGTTATTGCTGGTGGTGCTGTACGTGCCGTACTGGAAGCAGTAGGAGTTCACGATGTATTGTCAAAATCACAAGGATCTTCCAACCCACACAACGTGGTAAAAGCAACTTTTGATGCCCTTTTGCAAATGCGAAGTGCACAAACCGTAGCTAAACAAAGAGGAATTTCACTTGAAAAAGTATTCAAAGGATAAATATCATAGCGATGGCAAAAATTAAAGTAACAAAGGTAAAGAGCGTTATAAAGCGCCCAAAAAACCAAAAAAGAATCATGGAATCGTTAGGTCTTCACAAGATGAACCAAACAGTTGAACATGAAGACACGCCAAACATTCTTGGTATGATCAATAAAGTTAATCACTTAGTTTCTGTTGAAACTAAATAAGGACACACGAAAAAATGGATTTAAGTAACTTACAACCCGCCGCAGGATCGGCGAAAAACAAAGGCAAGCGAGTAGGTCGCGGACAAGGTTCCGGTAAAGGTGGTACTGCCACCCGCGGACACAAAGGAGCAAAATCACGTTCAGGTTATTCCAAGAAAATTGGATTTGAGGGTGGACAAATGCCCCTACAACGACGTGTTCCTAAGTTTGGATTTACAAACATCAACCGTAAAGAGTATAAAGGAATCAATATTGATACCCTTCAACAATTGGTTGATGACAAGAAAATAAAAGATACTGTTGACTTTGAAACCTTATTTGGTTTGGGTCTTGCTGGTAAAAACGAAATGGTGAAGATTTTAGGAAGAGGCGAAATAAAAGCAAAATTGAAGGTATCAGCACACAAGTTCACTGCCTCGGCAAAGGAAGCTATTGAAGCTGCCGGAGGTGAAGTAGTAACATTGTAACAAAAGATAAGGATGAAATTTATCGATACCTTAAAGAATGTTTGGAAAATAGAGGAGCTGCGTAATCGCATTCTGCTAACTCTTGGAATGTTATTGGTGTACCGTTTTGGTGCACAGGTAGTACTTCCGGGAATTGATGCAGATATGCTTGCCACATTTGCTGGAAAATTCAATGAAGGTGGAATAGGCGGTTTACTTAATGCATTTACTGGAGGGGCTTTTGCCAATGCATCTGTTTTTGCGTTGGGTATTATGCCTTATATTTCTGCATCCATTGTGGTTCAATTAATGCAAATTGCAGTACCCTATCTTCAAAAATTACAGAAAGAAGGAGAAAGTGGCCGTAAAAAAATCAATCAGATTACCCGTTGGTTAACCATCGGTATCTGTTTGGTACAGGCGCCAAGTTATCTTGCAGGTCTCCCAGCAATGGGCGTTCCAGCAGAAGCTTTTATAATGGGTCAAAGCGTTATGTTCTATGTTTCTTCGGTAATAATACTTGTTACAGGAACAATATTCGCAATGTGGTTGGGTGAAAAAATTACCGATAAAGGTATTGGTAATGGTATTTCCATACTTATTATGGTAGGTATTATTGCAAACTTGCCACAATCATTTGCACAGGAATTTGTTTCAAGAGTTATGGAATCAAACGGTGGTTTGATTATGATTCTTATTGAATTGGTTATTTGGTTTGTAATTATTCTATTATCAATTATGTTGGTAATGGCAGTTCGAAAGATACCTGTTCAGTATGCTAGAAGAACAGCAAGCGGTGGTTACGAAAAGAATATTTTCGGAGCACGACAGTTCATTCCATTAAAGTTGAATGCTTCTGGGGTAATGCCAATCATCTTTGCCCAGGCAATTATGTTCGTGCCCTCAGCGGTGGCTAGTCTTAATGATAGTGACTTTTCACAGAGTATTCAAGCTACCTTTAGTGATATTTTTGGACTATGGTATAATGTAGTATTTGCAATATTGATCATAATATTCACATATTTTTATACTGCTATTACAGTTCCAACCAATAAAATGGCTGACGATCTTAAACGAAGCGGTGGATTCATTCCAGGTATAAAACCAGGAAGCCAAACCGGAGAATATTTAGATAGAATTATGTCTCAAATCACGCTACCAGGATCTGTATTTTTAGCGCTTATTGCTATTGCTCCTGCTTTCGCGGTTAAGCTTTTAGGAATTCAGCAAGGTTGGGCATTGTTCTACGGTGGTACATCCCTATTGATTATGGTGGGTGTGGCAATCGATACAATGCAACAAGTAAATTCGTATTTGTTGAACCGTCATTACGATGGTTTGATGAAAAGCGGCAAAAATAGAAAGGCAGTAGCATAATTATGGCAAAACAAAGCGCAATAGAACAAGATGGAAGTATAGTGGAAGCACTATCAAACGCGATGTTCCGTGTAGAACTGGAAAATGGTCATATAGTTACAGCACACATTTCCGGTAAGATGCGTATGCACTACATTAAATTGTTGCCCGGCGATAAAGTGAAATTAGAAATGAGCCCTTATGATTTAAGTAAGGCAAGAATAACATACAGATATTAATACAACGGACCTCACGGTTCATTGAACAGTAAAATTTAATTAAAGAAGAGATGAAAGTAAGAGCATCCGTAAAGAAAAGAAGTGCCGACTGCAAGATTGTTCGCAGAAAGGGCAGATTATATGTAATTAACAAAAAGAACCCAAAGTTCAAACAAAGACAAGGATAAGTTATGGCAAGAATCGCAGGTGTAGATATCCCGAAGCACAAAAGGGGTGTAATCGCGTTAACGTATATCTTCGGAATCGGTAAAAGCCGTGCACAAGATATTCTGAAAAAAGCCGAGGTTAACGAAGACAAAAAAGTAAGCGAATGGAACGATGATGAAATCGGTGCTATTCGTGACGCTGTAGGGTCTTTCAAAATCGAAGGTGAATTACGTAGTGAAGTTCAATTAAGCATTAAACGCTTAATGGATATTGGTTGTTACAGAGGTATTCGTCACAGATCGGGTCTTCCATTAAGAGGACAACGTACTAAGAATAACTCTCGTACTAGAAAAGGAAAACGTAAAACTGTTGCTAACAAGAAAAAAGCAACTAAATAAAACCTAACGTTATGGCAAAGACAAGTCAAAAAACTACAAAAACAGTTAAGAAACGCAAGGTTAATGTTGAATCAGTGGGTGAAGCGCACATCAATGCTTCCTTCAACAACATTATCATTTCGTTGACAAACAAAGGCGGAGATGTTATCTCTTGGTCCTCAGCCGGTAAAATGGGCTTCCGTGGATCAAAGAAAAACACTCCCTATGCAGCTCAATTGGCATCAGAAGATTGTGCAAAAGTTGCACACGACGCTGGATTGCGTAAAGTAAAAGTTTACGTAAAAGGCCCAGGAAACGGTAGAGAATCTGCAATACGTTCCATCCACAACGCAGGAATTGAAGTAACCGAAATTATCGATGTTACTCCAATGCCGCACAACGGATGCCGCCCTCCAAAACGTCGTCGCGTATAATTTAATAAAAAATGTAGGCACGCGATTAATCCCGTGCCTACCAATCATATAAACCAAAGGATTAAAGTAAGACCTTAATTTGGTTTCATTAAAAACAAAAATCTAAGAAATGGCAAGATATACTGGTCCAAAAACTAAAATCGCCCGTAAGTTCGGGGAAGCAATCTTCGGAGACGATAAGTCTTTCGAAAAAAGAAACTACCCTCCAGGGCAACACGGTAACACACGTCGTCGTGGTAAAAAATCTGAATATGCAATCCAGTTGATGGAGAAGCAAAAAGCAAAATATACCTATGGTATCTTGGAGCGTCAGTTCAGAAATATGTTTAAAAAAGCAACAGCTGCTCCTGGAATTACAGGTCAGGTATTGCTTCAATTGGCGGAATCTCGTCTAGATAATGTAGTGTACCGAATGGGAATTTCCCCAAGTCGCTCTGGTGCTAGACAATTAGTTTCTCACCGTCATATCACCGTTAATGGTGAAAAAGTAAACATTCCATCTTACCAGTTAAAGCCTGGAGATGTAGTGGCCGTTAGAGAGAAATCAAAATCTCTTAGCGCAATCAACGATTCGTTGGCAAATGCAAGTCATGTTTATGAGTGGATCACTTGGAATGGCGAAACAAAACAAGGAACTTTTGTTTCTGTTCCTGAGCGCATCCAAATCCCAGAAAACATCAACGAGCAGTTTATCGTCGAATTATATTCTAAATAATAAAAACAGAAAGTCAATTATGGCAGTATTTAGTTTTCAGAAGCCTGATAAAGTTATAATGGTAAACTCTACCGATTTCGAAGGGAAATTTGAATTTCGTCCTTTGGAACCAGGTTACGGACTTACCGTTGGTAACGCATTAAGACGTGTATTACTTTCCTCATTGGAAGGATTCGCCATCACTTCGGTTCGCATCGAAGGCGTGGATCACGAATTTTCAACCATTGCTGGAGTAGTAGAAGATGTTACCGAAATTATTTTGAACCTTAAGCAAGTTCGTTTCAAAAGACAGATTGATGAAATAGACAACGAGACCGTTACTATTTCCGTTTCTGGAAACGAACAGTTAAAGGCTGGTGATTTCCAAAAATTCATTTCTGGTTTCCAGGTATTGAATCCAGAATTGGTTCTTTGCAATATGGACAAGAAAGTGAACCTTAATTTCGAAATCACTATCGAAAAAGGTCGTGGCTACGTTCCTGCTGAAGAGAACAAAAAAGCCAACGCTCCTTTGGGAACCATCTTTACAGATTCTATCTACACCCCAATAAAAAACGTGAAGTACAGTATTGAAAACTTCCGTGTAGAGCAAAAAACAGATTACGAAAAATTAGTTTTCGAAATTGTTACAGACGGATCAATTAACCCAAAAGATGCCTTGACCGAAGCCGCAAAAACTTTGATCCACCACTTTATGTTGTTCAGCGATGAGCGCATCACTTTGGAGGCAGATGAGATTGCACAAACTGAAACTTATGATGAAGAATCCCTTCACATGCGTCAGTTGCTTAAAACAAAATTGGTAGATATGGATCTTTCGGTCCGTGCGCTAAATTGTTTGAAAGCTGCAGAGGTTGATACCTTGGGAGATCTTGTTTCTTTCAACAAAAATGACTTGATGAAATTCCGCAACTTCGGTAAAAAATCGCTTACAGAGCTTGAAGAGCTTGTAAACGTGAAAGGCCTAAATTTTGGGATGGATCTTGCAAAATATAAATTAGATAAAGACTAGAGGATTAACGATTTTAGATTGACGATTGTAGAATTATTGAAATCGTTTATCTAAAATCGTAAATCTAAAATCAAATTAACCCATCATAATTTGCTCTCCGCCTCAGGCGGATCCGGTAGCAAGATGATGATAACAAAAATGTCATGAGACACGGAAAAAAAATAAATCACTTAGGAAGAAAAACCGCCCACAGACATTCAATGTTGGCAAACATGGCTTGTTCACTTGTTGAGCACAAACGTATCAACACTACTGTAGCGAAAGCAAAAGCGTTGAAAAAATTTGTAGAGCCGTTGGTAACAAAGTCTAAGGAAGACACCACACACAACCGTCGTTTGGTTTTTGCGAAATTGCGTCAAAAAGAATCAGTTGCAGAACTTTTCAGAACCGTTGCGCCAAAAGTTGGTGATCGTCCGGGAGGTTACACCCGAATTATTAAGTTAGGTAACCGTCTAGGTGATAATGCTGATATGGCAATGATAGAGCTTGTTGATTTCAACGAAATTTACAACGCAGGCAAAGCTACTAAGAAGAAGACTACACGTAGAAGTCGTCGTGGAAGCGGAACCGGAACTGAAGCTGCTGTAGCCACTGCCGCTGTTGCGCCTGCTGCTGCAAAAGCCGCTCCAGCAAACGAATCCGCTACCGCTAAAGGAAAAGAATCCACCGCCGCTAAAGCTAAGGTGGACGAAGGAAAAGAAGAAGAATAAATGAATTTGAATTCATTAAATAACAAAGGGATAAGCGTTTTCGTTTATCCCTTTTTTTTATACTATTTTTGCAAAGATTTTGAAAAATGGGAAATTAGAAGTTTGAAATACGAAATATAGATACAATAGAAACAGCAGAATCCACAGCAACAATAGCATCAATAAGAACAATAGCATCCACAGCATGAAATACCAAACACGAAAAAAAGCACTTATTTTACTGGCAGACGGAACCATTTTCTTCGGAAAAGCGGTTGGAAACAAAGAGGGCTCAGCCTTCGGCGAGGTTTGTTTCAACACGGGAATGACCGGCTACCAAGAAATTTTTACCGATCCTTCATATTTCGGGCAAATAATGGTTGCAACCAACGCCCACATCGGGAATTACGGTGTAAACAAAGATGAAGTAGAATCTGAAGGAATCAAAATCGCAGGTTTGGTGGTGCGCAATTTCAGCTACCATTATTCCCGCCCCGCAGCAGATGATTCTTTGGAAGAATTTTTAAACAGAAACAATTTGCTCGCAATAAGTGATGTGGATACACGCGCTTTAGTGAGCTACATTCGCGACAATGGTGCGATGAATGCAGTTATTTCAACCGAAGTTGACAATATTGAAGAATTGAAAAAACAGTTGGCAGCAGTGCCGGATATGAACGGTTTGGAACTTGCTTCAAAAGTTTCAACCAAAGAACCGTATTTCTTCGGAAACGAAAATGCCAAATACAAAATTTCAGCATTGGATTTGGGTATAAAGAAAAACATCCTCCGAAATCTTGACAAAAGAGATTGCTACATAAAAGTGTTTCCGTACAACGCTACTTTTTCAGAAATGGAAGAATTTAACCCGGATGGCTATTTCATTTCAAACGGTCCCGGCGATCCGGAACCTCTTCATAGCGCCATCGAAGTTGTAAAAACAATTTTGGACAAGGAGTTACCGATGTTCGGAATCTGTTTGGGACACCAAATGTTGGCTTTGGCAAACGGCATTTCAACTTATAAAATGCATAACGGTCACAGAGGCATAAACCATCCCGTGATGAATTTAGTTACGGGTAAAGGAGAAATCACCTCACAAAACCACGGTTTCGCTATCAACAGGGAAGAAGCGGAAGCAAACCCAAATATCGAAATAACACACGAGCATCTTAACGATCATACTGCAGCGGGAATACGTCTGAAAAACAAACCTGCATTTTCGGTCCAGTACCATCCCGAAGCAAGTCCAGG
>JBBQUI010000135.1:0-7399 GCA_038212575.1 Flavobacteriales bacterium | reverse complement strand
GTGTGGGACAGCAAGACTTTAATATCTTCCAATAATCCCACAACTTGATTTTGCTCATTCATAACTATAGCGTTAAAATTAAAAATGAGTAAAAGGCCTTTTACATTTTTGTACAGGGCAAACTTAGGAAATCAAATACCTATATATCAATACGATAACTCGATTAAGAAGGAGATTATGCTATAATTATTCTTTACCCAGCACGCGTTTGACTAATTCTCGCTGATTTTTAGAATTTATTTTCTCCTGATCGTTTTTCCAGGCGGAAAAACTTGTCTTTAAGGTGTTTTCTTTAAGCGACTCACCGTTCATTAGAAAAGAATTTATAAGCAATTGAAAGAAAAGTTTTTTTCGATCTCCACTAAACTCTTGAATCCCTCCGGCCAGTACTTCATCAAACAAAACAAAAAGAATTCTATGGTTGGCTGAGTCACCGCTTTTGTTGCCCATTGTGAAATTGATCCGGGTTTGGACATTTTTCCCTTGAAGTAGTTTATTAAATTCTCTCTGAGAATCCTTATCAAGATCAAGAAGGTCGTACCGAGTTCTGGATTTCTTAATCGGTGCTATGCTAAAAGGATGTCGATTTTTTTGAAGATGTTTATCTGATTCATGGCGTATGGCGAGCCACAATAAAATTATACCTAAAAGCATAATCAGTATTATAAATGCAAAAGCGTTTTCTATTAGTAAGGAGAATCCGAAGACTACAGAAATCAGTAAAATATACAGGATAAATAGGGCCATCAAAAAATAAATAATATGGCTCGGATTGCCTTGCAACTTATCTTCCACGAAATAATTAATTCCTGACCTCCATTTAGCTAAAGATTTTCCAGCATTCAGTATAAATTTTTCCATGGCAGCATTTGCTTCAATCTAATAAATATAACCAAAAGAAAGATAAAAAAGTAATGCCAGAAACTGTTGTACCCACGAAGCCAATAAATTTAAAAAACAGTTGCAATGCACGCTTATAGAGGGGATTTAAAGGAGCCGAGCAATCATGTTTCATAGTTTCAGGAATATTCGAATTTTCAAAACTTCATCTTCTGTAACCTCACAGCATTTAAAATAGCCAATAAAGCCACACCCACATCTGCAAATACGGCTTCCCACATTGTTGCTAAACCACCTGCACCCAAAATCAACACGATTGCTTTAACTCCAAATGCCAACCCAATATTTTGCCAAACGATTCTACGTGTGGAACGTCCTATTTTTATTGCCTTTGCAATCTTGATGGGTTGGTCCGTCTGGATGATAACGTCTGCGGTTTCTATGTCCACATCGCTTCTCAAACCACCCATTGCAATACCTACATCGCTTGCCGCCAATACTGGGGCGTCGTTGATGCCATCGCCAATAAAAGCGACTTTAGTACCGGGTTCTTTTTTTAATTTTTCCACCTCCTGGAGTTTGTCTTCCGGCAATAAGCCGCCCTTTGCGATTTCGATGCCCAGTTCTTTTGCCTTTATGAGTAATTACCTACACAAAATAAAAGAGCTGTTTCTTGTCTTTACACATAAAGATAATAATGTGTGCATTGATAACTTTTTAACATTACAGGCTATACATCACGCAAGCTTAAAAAGCGATCCCCAAAAAACTGTTCTAAAATAGCTATTTTCTATTATTGACGTATGAATAAGATTCCTGTTAAGTTACCTTGTTTAAAAAAATATTTAAATAATTAAAATAATTTATTTAGATTTGTCTAAATATTTATTTTTACTAATATAAAAAAAATGAAGATTCTATCCATTTTTTCGTTACTGGTCTTCTCTCTAGTACTCTTTTCGGCTTGTGAAAAGTTGGACGAGGTGTATGCACCCATTCCTCCTAAAGAGAATGAGCTTCTGGACGGTCCGATTGAGGGACTTACCATTGCCCAGCAAATTGAATTTTTAAACGGGGACATCGCGTTTAATGATGATGTATTTACAATTAAGAAAGGCCTTGGGCCTGTTTTCGTAAGCAATTTATGTGCAAGTTGCCATGCTGGAGACGGAAAAGGGCATCCTTCAAATCAATTGATCCGTTTTGGACAGAGCGACAGTTTAGGTAATCCTTTTGCAAATTTTGGAGATGGTCGTAACCAAATCCAAAATAAAGCAATACCAGGATTTCAACCAGAAAAACTACCCGCCGGAGCTCCTTTTTCAACCTTTTTGGCTCCAGCTGTTACAGGACTTGGATTTCTGGATGCCGTAACAGACGCTGATATTCTTGCCCTTGCAGATCCAAATGATGAAAATAGAGACGGCATAAGTGGCAGGCCGCATTACGCTGTCCCACCGGGATATGCTACGATTCGGCCAAACAGCATTCCCAAAGGTAACAAGTACATCTTTCGTTTTGGAAAAAAGGCCTCTACCTATGATTTATTGCATCAAACTGTAGATGCCTACAATCAAGATATGGGGATAACTTCTTTATTTGATCCCATTGACCCTTATTCGGGACTAGAAGAAGACCCTGAAGTGAGTACACAAACAGTAAATAATGTAGTGGCTTATCTAAAAACATTAAAAGCACCTATACCGCGAAATCAAGATAATCCCGATGTAATTGCCGGAAAACAACTTTTTTCACAGGTACAATGTGCCTCCTGTCACACACCTTCTATGAAAACCGGTTTTTCCCCTATCGAAGTCCTTTCATTTAAAGAATTTCATCCATATTCAGATTTGCTCCTTCACGATATGGGTCCTGGCCTGGACGATGGTTTTACAGAAGGATTCGCTGAAACACCTGAATGGAGGACCCCACCCCTATGGGGCATAGGCCTAGCCGAAAATTCTCAGGGCGGTAAAATCCTTTTAATGCACGATGGTCGTGCCTCAAGTATTGAAGAAGCAATACTCTTGCACGGGGGGGAGGCAGAAAATTCAAGGAATTTGTATTCTAGTCTAACTGATAAAGAGAAATCACAACTCCTTAAATTCATAAAATCCCTCTGATGAAAAGAAAAGAATTTATGAAAACCTGTGGATATGCAGTAATAGGTTTGCCTTTGGCTATGGGGGTTTTAAATTCCTGTAGGGGTATATACTACGCCAATCTTAAGGAAGACCAAGAAAAACTTACTATTTCCAAGAAAGAGTTTATTGTGCAAAAGAAAGATATTGAGAGAGAAAGGGAGTTCATTCTTCTTAAGACTGTCCGATTTGGTTTTCCTGTTTGTCTTTATAAAACCAGTAGCGATGTTTATGTGGCATCTTTGCTGGAATGTACCCACAGGGGCTGTGAACTTAACGTGGGTGGGGGGATCTATAGTTGTCCTTGTCACGGAAGCGAATTCTCAAAAGAAGGGGAAGTACTTAAAGGCCCTGCTGATCAAAAATTGAAAACTTTTATAACCAAAACCGACAATGAAAATATTTACGTCCTGTTATCCTAAACAAACATTTATTTGCTTATTTTTTTTAGGGTTTTCTGTTACTATTAAAGCACAAGAACAGGACACCTTAAAAGGATTAGATACCACAGAAAAACAGCTTAATATGGATGCCGTTTACAACCGCCCGATGTTAAGCATAAATAAATTTCCCGTAACGGTGGGTGGTTACCTTGAAGCAAATTCCATATACAAAGTTGAAGATGGCCTTACCGATGGGCTTTCCTTTCAGGCACGAAGGTTAACCTTGTTCTTCTCTGCATCCATAAATACACGAATCAAGTTTTTATCAGAACTGGAATTTGAGGAAGGCGGAAATACAATAGCTATTGAATTTGCCGCTATGGATATTTCTTTTGATCCTCTGGTGAACTTTCGGGGCGGGATTATTGTAAACCCTATCGGGGCCTTCAACCAAAATCACGATGGTCCAAAGTGGGAGTTTGTGGAGCGGCCAGATGTGGCGGTAAATTTGCTTCCCGCCACATTTTCCAATGCAGGCTTTGGATTGTACGGTAAAACTTTTACCGGTAATTGGATTTTTGGCTATGAAACCTATGTTACCAATGGATTCGATACCAGTATTATTGATAACGAAGAGAACCGGACATTTCTTCCCGCAGTTAAAGACAATAATGAACGTTTTGAGGAAAACTTCAGTGGGCAACCTCTGTTTACCGGAAAATTAGCAATAGCACATAGGAAAATTGGCGAAATAGGCCTATCCTACATGGGGGGTATATATAACCGGATGGAGGAAGACGGTCTCCAAATTGATGAAAAGGACAGAAGGGTAGATGTAGTAGCAGTGGATATAAGTTCAACCATTAAAAGTATGGGAACTTATATTGTGGGAGAGGCCGTATATACCTGGGTGGATGTACCTGAAACTTTTACACAACAATTCGGAAATAAACAAAAGGGCTTTTTCCTGGATGTGGTACAACCTATTATTAAAAAAGATATGTTGGGTTGGAAAGATGCCACTTTTAACCTGGCGCTTAGAACAGATTATGTGGATTACAATGTGGGGAAATTTATTCAGAACAATTCGGAAATTGGAGATAATATTTTTGCCGTTACCCCAGCCATAAGTTTTAGACCATCCCCACAAACAGTTTTAAGGATGAACTATCGCTACCAATGGGAAAACGATATCCTTATGAATCCAACGGTAAAATCGGCAACCTGGTTATTTGGGTTTAGCACCTATTTTTAATGACTGAATAAAGCCGAATAAATTTATTGAAAAGTTTCAAAAACTTATAGATATGGTAAAAAAAATTCTTTATAAACTAAAACAAAAGTGGAAATTAAAAAATACCTGGCAGGTAGTTGCCATATTGCTCACTTTTTCGCTTGCAGGAAGTAGCGTTGTTTTTTTTAGGGAATATTTGTTTCAAATCCTGGGGTTCGGGTCAACAACCTCAAATTGGACAAAAGTTATTGCCTATCTGATATTTGTATTGCCACTTTACCAAGCCCTGCTCCTTTTGTACGGATATATTCTTGGACAATTTTCATTCTTTTGGGAGAAGGATAAGAAAATTTATTATATGCTAAGAGACAAATTTTGAAATAAAATTTCTTTTAAACTTTAAAAAATATAGGATATGGGACAGCATTGGAGTAAAATACTTGAAGATGGAAATACGGCATTTAAGCAGGAAAGGTATTCTCTGGCCTCTTATTATTACACAGAAGTGCTCGCAGAAACGAAACAAAACCTCAAGGGACTGGACAGGCTTACCAAAGACAATTTTCAGGTGGTGATCGATTTTTGTAAATGTTCGCGTCTTGCCGCTAAAGCCCTGGAAAAAAAAGGGTACCCGGGCAAAGCTGAATCCATTTACGCAGATGCAAGTAAACACCTGGTTCCCTTTATTTCAAATTTCAACAACGGGATGGCTTACCGTGCTTTTACAGTTACACAATTCAAACATATATTTTACGACCTGGTGGAATTGTATGTTTCCTCCAACCAAACTAAAAAACTAAAAATATACGTTGAAGAATACCAACCCGTAATTGTGAAATGTGCCAAGGAACTAAGTATGTTCAGCAAAGCGGGAATGAATTAATTCGCCGAATAAAAAATTTAGGATTAAGAGAAAAACTGTTGATACTTTTATTGTAATTCCCTTCTGGTCTCGCAGCATTCTTTACGAAAGTATATTGCCATCTTTCTGGAGGTGTTTTACAGCTTCAGTTACTCCTGATAGCAACGCATATTTAGCCAACATTACTTCTGAAAAATGGAGAACAGAAATAATGGACTTGCCTGGTGTTGTAATTCGTTCATTATTTTTTTTTGCCCCCATATTTAAAAATTAATATAATACCAAAAAACCAAACCTTTATTGGGTTTTCCACAATTAAATTTTGCTTTTTATGGTTATAAAAAAAAATATGTCTGCTGTAGATAAAAAGAACTTGGAAAAATTAGATGATAAACTATTCAAATGGATGTATATTTATGGAAAATCACTATTAAGATATTCCCTGGCCATTACATTTTTCTGGTTTGGTTATTTAAAAGTCATTGATGCCAGCCCTGCACAGGAATTAATAGCAAAAACCGTTTTTTGGCTTGATGCAGATATTTTTATTGTAGTACTTGGTATTTGGGAAATGTTGATAGGTTTATTTCTATGTTTTAAACCTTTGCTACGGGTGGCTATCTTACTCCTGTTCCTGCAAATGCCTGGTACATTTTTACCATTTGTTCTTTTTCCTGAAGTTTGTTTTGAAAAATTCCCACTGGAACTCACCATGGAAGGCCAATATATTATAAAAAACCTGATTTTGATTAGTGCAGTCATAGTTGTGGGTGGAACTTTAAGAGAAAATAAATTGGTAGAGAGAAATGTGAAATCGGCAGATTCACAATATGCAAATCATATACTGCGAAACTTTTCAAAATAAAAATTTACCGAACGAGCTTATAAAAGCTGTTGGGGATTAAATTTAATTTGTTTGAAAGTTGATTTTTAAACATTATTTGCAGCTTAATATTCCTTATTGAATCAGGAATCTCGGGGCAAGCCCGCCTAAATGAAATAGATTTCGGGCGGGCCTTAGGGAATTAAAACCTCAATGAAGGATTAAAAATTTAAGATATAATTTATCCGGGATATAAAACCTGAATCTATGAAATTGCTGTAGGTATACAAACAAGAAAGCCCAACATCGCTGTCAGGATTTTTGCTCCCCCTGGGAATTCTAAAGTATTTTTAAAGAATGGAGGATGCTTACCACTTCATCTTCTGCAACCGCACAGCATTCAAAATAGCCAATAAAGCCACGCCAACATCTGCAAAAACAGCTTCCCACATCGTGGCAAGACCACCTGCACCCAAAATCAATACGATAGCTTTAACTCCAAATGCCAACCCAATATTTTGCCAAACTATACGACGTGTGGAACGGCCTATTTTTATGGCTTTTGCAATCTTGCTGGGTTGGTCGGTTTGAATGATTACGTCTGCGGTTTCTATTGCCACATCGCTTCCCAATCCGCCCATTGCAATACCTACATCGCTTGCTGCCAATACTGGGGCGTCGTTGATGCCATCGCCAATAAAAGCGACTTTAGTACCGGGTTCTTTTTTTAATTTTTCCACCTCCTCGAGTTTGTCTTCCGGCAATAAGCCGCCCTTTGCGATTTCGATGCCCAGTTCTTTTGCGACTTGTTGCGTAATGGAATCCTTATCTCCGGAAAGCATAATGATTTTTGAAATGCCGGATTCCCTAATTTGTTTTAAGGCATCGTGCGCATCGTCTTTTAATTCGTCCGCAAAAATAACGTAGCCAGCGAATTCGCCATCAATGGCAATCATAACGATGGATTCCACAATTGTATCGGTTTCTTTTGGAACTTCAATGTTGTTGGAAGTCAGCAGGGCTTTATTTCCAACTAACATGGGTTTTCCATTGACTGTTCCTTTCAAACCTTTACCTGCAATCTCTGAAACATCGGTAGCCTCAAAATCGGCACCG
>JBBQUI010000134.1:0-7616 GCA_038212575.1 Flavobacteriales bacterium | reverse complement strand
TAAATACCTAAAACTTCATTTTATAATTTATTTGAATTAGCCTTTAACGAATTATACCTTTTTTAGGTAAAAGAAAAGCCTCTCATTTTGATGAGAGGCTTTCTTATTCTTTTTCTAATTAATATTATTGACAACAAACATTTGTTCCCCGCCGTGGCGGGTTAGGGGGCTTACCACCTAATAATAACACTTCCCCAAGTGAAACCACTTCCAAAAGCTGCTAAAACAACCAAATCGCCCTCTTTTATTTTTCCTTCTTCCCAAGCTTCTGTTAGCGCAATAGGAATAGAAGCCGCAGTAGTGTTTCCGTATTTTTGAATGTTATTAAAAACCTGATCGTCGGTCAGTTTTAACTTGTGTTGAATAAACTGTGAAATACGTAAATTGGCTTGATGCGGAATCAGCATATCAATATCTTCTACTTTCAGATTATTTGCTTTCAAGCCTTCCTCAATTACTTCAGAAAAACGTACAATGGCATGTTTAAAAACAAACTGACCATTCATTACTGGATAATACGGAATGTCTTCTTGTGGATTTTCAGCAATAATCTCTGGCACCCAATGTTCGGTACTTGGGCCTTTCAATGAGAGTTCATCTTTATGCTTCCCTTCGCTGTGAAGGTGGGTGGAAAGAATGCCACCTTTTCCTGTTTCGTTTCTTGAAACAACCGCCGCCCCGGCGCCATCCCCAAAAATCACGGAAACATTTCTACTACGCGTGGTAAAGTCGAGTCCGCCACTGTGGTTTTCACTGCCAATAACGAGAATGTTTTTATACATACCTGTTTTTACAAATTGATCCGCAACAGAAATTGCATAAACAAAGCCGCTGCATTGGTTGCGAACGTCCAATGCTGGAATGGTTCGCATCTTCATCATTTCCTGAACCTCCACCCCACCGCCCGGAAAATACATATTTGGACTCAGCGTAGCAAAAACAATCATATCTATATCATTCGGAACAAGTTTGGCGCGTTCCAAAGCGATTGTTGAAGCTTTTACGGCCATAACTGATGTTGAATTGCCATCGCCTTTTTTAATGTGTCTTCGTTCTTTGATGCCGGTGCGCTCTTGTATCCAAGCATCGTTTGTGTCCATCAACTTTGAAAGATCATCATTGGTAACCACATTTTCGGGCACGTAATAACCCAAACCGGTAATTTTTGAAGTGTACATTTAATTCAATTTTAAATCAAGGGGAAAGATAAGTATATACCGCTTTTCAGGGAAACAAAATGTAGTTTATATAGTATGCGTGCATAACAAATGCAATGTTTCTTTTTTTGAATATCTTTAAAGCTTAAAATTTTTAATTATGAAAAAATGCATCGCTATTATTGCCTTTCTCTTGCTATCCGGAAATTTTATAGCACAGGAAAAACTAACCTATCAAAAACCACCAAAAGAAATTTTAGAACTTGTGGATGCACCTTTGGCTCCTTCGGTTTGGATTGACAGCAACGGTGAAAATGTGGTTCTTTTTTATCGCGATGCCTATAAATCTATCGCTGAACTTTCAGAAGCTGAATTGCGTTTAGGCGGACTTCGTATAAACCCAAAAACCAACATTGGCAGCAGAACACGGTTTTATAACAATATAAAAGTGAAAAAGGCCACCGAAAAAGATGCGCGCCAAGTAACGGGAATTCCTGAAAACCCAAGACTTTCCAATTTTATCATGTCTCCAAACCAGAAAATGGTTGCGTTTCTAAACACTGCCAACGAGGGGGTACAGCTCTGGCTCGCCGATATTGAAAAAGGCACGGCCAAACAACTCAGCACTTTAAAGGTGAATGCCAATATGGGTAATCCTGTTAACTGGTTCAAAAACAGTGATGCGCTTTTGGTAAATATAATTCCGAAGAACAGAAAAGAATTAATAAATACTGATGAAGCAGTTCCCGAAGGACCAACAGTGACGGTGAGCGATGGTGAAAAAGCCCAAAACAGAACCTATCAGGATTTGCTGAGCAGCCCAAACGACGAATACAACTTTGAGCAATTGGCACTTTCGGAAGTTAAAAAGATTCCTTTGAAAGGAATTGTTACCGATTTTCTGCCTGCGGCAATGTATGACGAGATTGACTTTTCGCCCGATGGCAAATACGTAATGGTGAATATACTTAAAAGACCATTCTCCTACATTGTTCCATACAATCGATTTCCTTTTGAAAGCAACATTTACAGCAGCGAAGGTAAATTGATCCAAAAAGTAAATGATGTTCCTTTAAATGAAGTTGAGCCAAAAGGCTTTATGGCAACCCGAATTGGAAAGCGAAGTATGAACTGGCGCGCAGATAAACCAGCAACCATTTTTTGGGCAGAAGCTTTAGACAAAGGCGATCCCGAAGTAAAAGTAGATTACCGCGATGCGGTTTATGAACTACAAGCTCCCTTCAGCGGAAAGGAAAATCTGCTTTTGAAAACAAAAAATCGTTTCTCAGGTATTACTTGGGGCGATGATAATTTGGCCATCGCTACAGATTATTGGTGGAACGACCGTAATACCAAAACCTATATTTTCAATCCATCAAATGTTTCGGAAACACCGAAAATTATTTTCGATAGAAATTACCAAGACAGATACAGTGATCCCGGAAATTTTGTAACCACCCGAAACGATTTTGATGAAAGCGTGCTCGAAATAGATAATGACAAAGCTTTTTTAATGGGCGCTGGTTTTTCGGAAAAAGGACAATTTCCTTTTATAGATGAATTCAATCTAATAACACAAAATGCGAAACGCATCTATCAATCTGAATACACCGATAAACTGGAGAATCTTAATTCTGCAATAGATATGAAGAAAGGGAAAATTCTGGTTCGCATAGAATCGCAGAATGAATATCCCAATTATTATTTTAGAAATATTTATAAAAAGAATGATTTAACGCCGGTAACTTCCTTTGAAAATCCTTTCAAAAGTATTCAAGATGTGCACAAAGAAGTTATAACATACAAACGGGATGATGGTTTGGAACTGGAGGGCACGTTATACTTGCCAGTGGGTTACGATATGAAAAAGAAAGAAAAAATGCCGATGATTCTTTGGGCGTATCCGCGGGAGTTTAAGGACAAAAACAGTGCTTCGCAAAGCACCACAAATCCGAATGAATTTATTTATCCTTATTACGGTTCCCCAATTTATTGGGTAACCCAAGGGTATGTAGTTTTGGACGATGCTGCTTTCCCAATTGTGGGCGAAGGCGATGAGGAACCCAACGATACCTTTCGCAATCAGTTAGTAGGTAATGCCAAAGCGGCGATTGATGCTGTAGAAAATATGGGTTATATTGACAGAAACCGCGTTGCTGTTGGCGGACATTCCTATGGCGCGTTTATGGTTGCCAATCTTCTGAGCCATTCCAATCTTTTTGCTGCAGGAATTGCACGAAGTGGTGCTTATAACAGAACGCTGACCCCTTTCGGGTTTCAAAGTGAAGAACGAAGCTATTGGGATTCTCCCGAAACCTATAACACGATGTCGCCTTTTATGCACTCTGATAAAATGAAAACTCCGTTATTGCTTATTCACGGTGAAGCCGATAATAATTCGGGAACGTATCCCCTGCAAAGCGAGCGATATTTCAATGCTTTAAAAGGTTTGGGGGCAACAGCGCGATTGGTTTTACTTCCAAAAGAAAGCCACGGATACAGTGCCAAAGAGAGCATTCTGCACGTGCTTTGGGAACAAAATCAATGGTTGGACAAATATGTGAAAAACCTCAAGGAGAATAGTGTAAACGTTTCAAACGAAATAAAGAAGTAATAAAGAAGGGCGCAAAAGATGCGCCCTCCTTAAACAACCTAACCAATTAAATAATAGAATATTTTTACTTTTTCATAGCAATTTAATATTCGATTACTTACCTGTAAAGATACTATTCTTTGTTTATTGAAATTGTTAAAGCATTAAACAAAGTTTTGTTAAAGTTTAAACGTAATTTTTATAATTATCAATTGAAACTTTAGAGCCTAAATCGTTCATCAAATTATAAAGCCCGAAAAATGTTCTGTTTATATAAAGAAAATGTTTGGAACCGCGATTGCCGTTCATCTTTCTAATTTCAGTGTCTTTTGAATATTTGGTGCTTAATTCTGCGATTTTTCCAAAGAACTCCTCATCTGAAAAATCAAAGGTTTCACTGTGGAATGGTTTTGTAAAGAGACTCAGCATTTCAAAAAATAATTCTGAAAAGAACTTCGTTTCTTCCGGCGAATCTTCCTTCTTCAAAATTTCTAAAGCATACATTTTTTCTAAAAACACAACAGGATTGTTGATGTTTTCAGGCTTTGCCAATTCAAAATAGGGAACATAAAATTCTTCGGGAACGGTTTTTACGCAACCGAAATCTATGGCTATTAAATTCGCATCTTTATCCACCAAAAAGTTTCCCGGATGCGGATCTGCATGCACGCGTTTCAATTGGTGCATTTGGAACATATAAAAGTCCCAAAGGGTCTGCCCTACTTTATCGGCCTTTACTTTATCGGTATTTATTTTGGTAAATTCTGAAAGGTGTTTGCCTGTCATCCAATCCATCGTAATGATCCGCTCGCCCGAAAGTTCTTCGTAATATTTTGGAAATCTTAAATTCGGAATGTTTTTGCATGCTTCTGTAATTTCCTTGCTCTGTTCCACTTCCAACATATAATCGGTTTCTTCCAGCAATTTATCTTCCACTTCCCTGAAATATTTATCGCTATCCTTTCCTTTAATATTGAACATTTTCATCGCCACAGGCTTTACCATAGCCAAATCGCTGCTGATACTTTCGGCAACGCCAGGATATTGGATTTTAACTGCAAGATTTTTTCCGTCTTTCGTGGCTTTGTGAACCTGACCAATGCTTGCTGCTGCAACAGATTCCGCATCAAAAGTATCAAATAAACTTTCAGGTGTATCGCCAAAATATTTTTTGAATGTTTTGCGAACCAAAGGCGCCGAAAGTGGTGGAACTTGAAATTGCGCCAATGAAAATTTTTCAACATAGGCCTTCGGCATTATGTTTTTTTCCATACTCAACATTTGCGCAACTTTTAGTGCGCTGCCCTTTAATTTTTTTAAACCGTCGTAGATGTCTTCGGCATTGCTTTCGTTTAGCTCGTCCTTTGTGGTTTCAGAATTGACGAATTTTTTTCCGTAATACTTCAAATAATTTCCGCCAACTTTTACGCCGGTTGTCATTAATTTTGAAGCTCGCTGAATTTTGTTTGTGGGAATTTTGTCTATCGTCTTCATTAAGCCATTTTTTCCTTCCATAAAAATTTTCCAAAATCGAGAATACTTTCCAGCGGCTGGGTATCAAAAACATCGAAAATGACCCGTACGGATTTTTCGATTGCAATATCTGTATTTTCAAAACCGGCGGAATTATCGTCCATCCAATATTTCAAAAGAAACAGGGTTTGCAGCCAAGCGCCCTCGGAAAAAATTGTTACGGATTGCTTCAAGATTTTAAGCTTTTTGTCTTCGTTGTTTTCACGGATAAGTTCGGCAGCAAAGTGTTTTACATTTTTCCGAAGTCCCTTTAGCTGCCTCAGGTTTTTCATCATATCGCGCTGTTCCTGTAAGCTGAAAAGAAAATAGCTTCTATTCAAAGTAAGCATTTCGAAAAAAGTGTAGAAAAATGTGAGCATTTTTTCTTGGTTTGAATAGCTGGAATAATTCTCGTCTTTATTCGCCAAAATAATCGTCTGCTCATAAAACGAATTCCAAATGCCCATTTGAAGACCTTCAAAGGATCCAAAGTAACTGTAAAATTCAGATTCTTTGAAATTGTTTTCTTTACAGAATTTGAAAACGCTGACTGGCGCTTTTTCCTTCAAAAGAACCCATTCCATATAAGAGGAAATTATTTTCTCCTTGCTCATTTTATTTTTTGGAATGGGTTTTTTGGAGGCTGGGGAATTTACATTTACTGTATCCATCGTATCGTAAGTGTTTAGAAATGAATTTAAAAATGACTTGTATCAAAGCACAAAGATAACTACCGTTTAATGTTTTAAATCATTTCTTAAACAAAATGTTCTGTTAAAGTTTCGGGTTCATTTTTCAAAATTCTTTCGTGACATCGTGTCAGCATTTTGGGGCTTGGTACTTTATTTGACTATCATGAAGTGTTTCAATAAAAAATAATAATAAGTAATAAATAATATAAAAATGAGCAAAGGAACTATCAATGTATCAGTGGACAATATTTTCCCGCTGATAAAAAAGTTTTTATACAGCGACCACGAGATTTTTCTTCGTGAATTGATTTCGAACGCTACGGATGCAACTTTAAAAATGAAGCATTTGGCCAATATTGGCGAAGCTGAAGGTGTGGAGTATGGCAATCCAATAATTGAAGTGAAGTTGGACAAAAAGAAAAAAGAACTTCGCATAATTGACCAAGGAATTGGAATGACCAAGGACGAAGTTGAAAAATATATCAACGAAATCGCCTTTTCCGGAGCTGAGGAATTCCTTGAAAAATATAAGGATAAAGATGGAAAAGATGCCGGGATCATCGGGCATTTCGGTCTTGGTTTCTATTCAGCATTTATGGTTGCTGAAAAGGTGGAAATCATTACAAAAAGCTACAAAGACGAGCCAGCTGTGCATTGGACGTGCGATGGTTCTCCAGAATTTACGTTGGAAGAAGCCGATAAAAAAGAAAGAGGCACGGAAATAATTCTTCACATCGCCGAAGATTCCACAGAGTTTTTGAAAGAAAGTCGCATTAGCGAATTGTTGGTGAAGTATAACAAGTTTATGCCTATTCCAATCAAATTTGGAACCCGCACTGAAACACTTCCAAAACCCGAAGATGCAAAAGAAGAAGACCCAGACTCCGCTAAAGCTACGGCGGGCGAAGGCAAAGCGGAAACTAAAGAGGTTGACAACATTATAAACAATCCTGATCCAGCGTGGACAAAGCAACCAACGGAACTTGAAGATAAAGACTATAATTCTTTTTACAGGGAATTGTACCCAATGCAGTTTGAAGAACCGCTTTTTCACATACACTTGAATGTTGACTATCCATTCAATCTTACCGGAATCCTTTATTTTCCGAAGATGACGAACGATATGAGCATTCAAAAAGACAAAATACAGCTTTATCAAAACCAAGTTTTTGTCACAGATAATGTAGAGGGAATCGTGCCTGAATTTTTAACGATGCTCCGGGGTGTTATTGACAGTCCGGATATACCGCTGAACGTTTCGCGAAGCTATTTGCAGGCTGACGGCGCTGTGAAAAAGATTTCGAGTTACATAACCCGAAAAGTTGCTGATAAGTTGAAAAGCCTTTTCAACAACGATCGCGAAGGTTTTGAAAAGAAATGGAACGACATCAAAATAGTGATTGAATACGGAATGTTGACTGAAGATAAATTTTTTGAAAAAGCTCAGGACTTTGCACTTTACCCAACGGTTAACAATTCGTTCTATACTTTACCAGAATTGAAGGAAAAGGTAAAAGAGACGCAGACTGATAAAGATGGAAATCTTGTGATTCTTTACGCTTCAAATAAAGAAGAACAGCACAGTTACATTGAAGCCGCAAAAGAAAAAGGTTATGAAGTTTTGCTTTTGGATTCGCCAATAGTGACGCATCTGCTTCAAAA
>JBBQUI010000133.1:0-7749 GCA_038212575.1 Flavobacteriales bacterium | reverse complement strand
TTGGTTAATAATGATTGCATAAAGACAAAGATAATTAATGAAATCAGTTGTCGATTGGAATCTTGTAGTATTCCCTTACAAAAACTCTTTAAATTTATAATAAAGAGAATTGATTTTGTAAGAAACGACTGATAATTAGAGTGTTATTTATTAAAATATTTAACTTTTTATCTAAAATATTTGAACTTTATCGGAATTATGTCATATTATTGTGCTGTATTTTCAACAATCCAAAATTATGAAAATAAAACTACTTATGCTTTGGCCTGCTTTTGCTGCCAGGTTTTTCTTGCCAAATAGTGTTTCCTATGCTCTGTACAATTTATTTTCACGACCGAATAATCTCAACTCTTATTATATTTTACATATATAGCTAAACCAAAACCTACATTTATGAAACGATTTCTACAATTCTTTTTAATGCTTAGTGCTCCATTGCTTTTTTCACAAATCCCCTGTGTTAATGGAATGGCGGGCGGTTTTCCTTGTAATGGCCTTACACTGCAAGGACATATAAGCATAGCGAATTTGGGAGGGAAAGCTTATGGGGGAACCAATCCAATGGAAGCACAAGATTCTTGGGGATGGACAGACCCACTTGACAATAAAGAGTATGCCATAGTAACATTAAATGACGGTACTGCCTTTGTAGATATATCGGTTCCAACCAGTCCACGATTTTTGGGAAAATTAAAGTCTACAGTTAATAATTCAACGAGTTGGTGGCATGATGTGAAAGTTTATAATAATTATGCCTATATAGTAAGTGAAAGTTCGGGTTTTGGAGTGCAGATTTTCAATCTTACAAGGCTTAGAGGCCTTTCTACAAGTACTACTAATACTAATGGTCAAAACCCCATGAGGATTTTTACAACCGACGGATTATATTCTGGCGTTTCCACTACCCATAACTTAATAATTAATGAAGATACAGGCTATCTTTATATTTTAGGCTCTAACGTAAACAGTGGAGGCCCTAGAATTTTGGATCTTAATAGCAACCCAATAAACCCAACTGTAGCAGGGAATATTTCAACTTGGGGATATTGTCATGATGCTCAAGTTGTTTTGTATGATGGTCCAGATCCAGATTATCAAGGCCGTGAAATATTGGTCGGCGCTTTTGGTAATAACAAAAAAATCAACATCATAGACGTTACCAATAAAGCAAACCCAACGCGTATTTCCCAAATAACATATACAGACACTTACTATACACATCAAGGTTGGTTCACAGAAGATAAAAGGTTTTTTATAGCTGGCGATGAAGTTGATGAAGAAACGAAGGGTTTCAATACTCGAACTCTTGTGTTTGATTTTAATGACCTTGATAATCCTTCCCTACACTATACATATTTTGGCCCCACATCTGCTATTGATCATAATGGTTATGTTGTAGGCAATCGTTTTTATTTGGCGAATTACAATGCTGGTATGAGGATTTTAAAATTGGATAATTTATATAACTCCACACCTTCAATGAGTGAAATCAACTATTTTGACACACATCCAAGTACCAACGCAGCTACTTTTCATGGAGCTTGGAATGTTTATCCGTTTTTTAAGAGTGGAAATATTATTGTTAGTGATCTAGATGAAGGACTTATAATTGTAAAAGATCCATTTTTTGATGATGTTGCGCCCGTTGCCATTTGCCAAAACTACACAGCAACTTTAGACCAAAACACAGGCAGTGTAACAATAACCGCAGCCAATATAGATAATGGCTCAACAGATAATTTTGGAATTACGAAAAGAACAATTACTGCAGGACAAACAACATTTACCTGCAAAGATGTTGGACAAACATTTAATGTAACCCTAACCGTTGAAGATGACTATGCCAATAAAGCATCATGTACAGCCACAGTTACTGTTGCCGCACCTACAACAACTTACTCTGGAAGCAACTGGAACAATGGTGCTCCAGGGCCAGGTTCAGCCGCGAAAATTAGTAGCGATTACAATACTGCCATCAAAGGAAGTATTGATGCCTGTAGTTGTGAAGTAGATGCTAGTAGAACTTTAACCGTTGCAGCTGAAGACTATCTTAATGTAAAGAAGGACATTACTGTTAATGGAGATCTTATTGTGGAGCATAAAGGTAGCGTTGTCCAGACTGAAGATGATGCTGCAGTAAACAATAACGGAGTTATAAATGTAAACTACACTACACCTTTTATGGTGCCACGGGTATTTGTTGTAGTGGGAAGCCCAATGACTACAGAAACACGTAATGGTGCCTTTGGAGATTCTTATATGTTTTTAAACCACCTTACCGAAAACTTTTTGCCAAATCCAGCTGTTGCCGCAGATTTTCCAGGTGCTGAAAACTTTGCCGACGACAATTATGATAACTGGGTTAATTTCACAGGAACCGTAAACCCTGGTGAAGGATATATTGCCCGTCCACAGTTAAATGGAAATGATGGAAACAAAACGTATGATATGACCTTTGAACAAGGTACGCTAAATACGGGTGATATTACTTTCGACGTAAAATACAACACACCTGGGCCAACGGCAAACGACAACAGAAACGCTAGTCCCAATGTATTGTCTAATCCTTATCCATCCGCAATAAGTGCTGTAGATTTTATTAACGCAAATTCTATGGTTAACGAAGTATATTTCTGGAATCCAAATACACCACCGAGCCCATTATTGCCAGGCGCATTCACTATGAATTTCAGTATGGAAGATATTTCCATGTACAATCTTATGGGAGGTACAGCCGCACCATCAGATCTTACACAAACCGCTCCAAGCGGATATATATCTACTGGGCAAGGGTTTGGCATTAAAGCAACAGCAGCGGGAGTTGCCACTTTCACAAACTCAATGCGGGTTATTGGCAATAACAACACTGCCCCACGCCCTTTAGCAGATGGTAACGACCGTATATGGGTGCAGGTTAGGAATGACCAATACCAAATGCAAAACACTACTTTAATTGGCTTTTCTATTTTGACAACTTCCGGTATAGATCAGGGCTATGATAGCAGAAGATTGGCAAACGTAGTTTCCTTATATACACATTTGGATAATGGAAGTGAGGAACTTGGCATACAGAGCCGCGAAGCCTTTGAAGATGGCGCAAAAATGCTTATGGGCTTCTCCAGTTTACTGGACGAAAATCTTGAATACACCATTTCAATTAAAGACATAGAAGGCCCTGGTTTTGACAACGCAACCGTTTTCCTTATAGATAACGAATTAAATATACTTACCAATTTATCCCAGGAAAGCTATACTTTCAAAGCAGAAAAAGGAACGTATAACAGTCGCTTCGCTTTGCAATTCAGAAGTAATGAAATTTTGGGTGATACAGCCACTGCTCTTGAAAAAGTAGCCGTTTACCCGAATCCAACAAGCGATATATTGAACATAGTTTCGCCTGAGGCAAAGATTACCACTTTAGAAATTTTTGATGTAAGCGGAAGAAGACTACAAAATCTGGATCTTTCCACTGCAACCCATTATGAAGTTAATATGAGTAACCTTCAAAGCGCTATCTATTTTGTAAAAATAAGTACCGATATGGGTTCCGTTACAAAACAGATAATCAAACAATAAATCCCCACAATCCATTATTCACTTAACCTAAAAAAGACCGCTTATTGGCGGTCTTTTTTTCATTTAAACCAAAACTAAATATCCAGAAATTCGAAAATATCTCACTTCAAATGTCAAACTAATTGCAAATATATTTCTCGATCATATATTTTGTAATAGGCTTCAGCGCTTTCCCATTCTTTGGGTGAAGGCCGTAGCTTGAAAAAAATTCAAGCGTACCATTCTTATTTTTTACATACCAAACTTTTGCGCTGCCATCATCATTAAAAAACTGTGTTTCACAGCTTGGGTCTAATTGTTCAAAGCTTTCTAACCGTTCACTTTTATACGCTTTAAGGGCTCCTGTTTTTAATTTTTCAGCATCAAAGGAAGCTTCAACATAATGCGTTCCCTGCCATTCCATCCATCGCTGCTTGATAAAATAATTGTAACCAAAAAAACTAATAACCCCTACCAAGAAAAGTAGTATTACAATCAGCGTCAATTTGTTTTTTATATTTAGAACCCTTTTCCCCTCTTGATCTATCTTCACTTCATTAATATTCCTTTTAATCAGAAAATCCCTGTAATCCTCATATCCTAAATATTGTGCTAAAGCTGATATAACTTGGGGCTGTGAAATATTAATATCTCCTTCTGCTTTATTTCTTGCCTCATTATAAAAATCTCTTAAACGTCTCTCGCCATAGGAAAATGTTTTTGAAATAATAGCAGACAATTCTTGGGCACATCTTGTATCTGAGGGTGATATAATTCCTTCTTGAATTAATTCCATACGCACTTTCTCAAAAGCTTTTAAAAGTAATTCTTTATGCATACCATCTGTTTTTCAATGTTTTAAATCTACAAAATTCAGTTGGAAAAAGAAGGGAAATTCTTTTCCAAAACCTTTCCATTTCCTTTCCAAGCTTTCCAATTCATTCTTTCTTCATTTGACACAGTATTAAAATGCCACCTTGGATGTAACAGGGTTTACAAAACATTCCAATACTGTTAATGGAGCCGCAGCGTAAGGTAACTGGCCATTTTGAGAAGTAACCTATTGCTTTACTTCTGCGCTCCACACTTCTCAAAACCCGAAGGGTTATCCCTTCCACGCTAACGTGTTGCCGTATAAAAAATACTCTGGGAAATCATCCGGAAGGCCACACCAATATCAACTTTTAAAATAAAACAAAATGAAGAAAATAGCTTTAATTTTATTTACGGTTTTCCTCAATATGGGTATTTTTTCCTGTACCCCACAAGCAATTTCCGAGGAAGTGAAGAGTACCCAAGCCTGTTGTGGCGATCATGGTGACCTACCACCCCCGCCTCCGCCACCAATTGGAGGCAATGGGGGCGGATAAATATCTGCCGATTTGTTAGTACTTTAGAGGAATGAAAAACATCCGCTTTTCGTTCCTCTTTTGTTATGCCATCACGGCAATAGCCAATATAGAAGCTAATGCCCAACCAACAGACAGTGTTGCTTATCATTACCAACATATTTTAAATCCAGAAAATAGTTCAGACATACCAAGTGCAATTAAATTTTATACCTCTTTAAAACAAAAACATCTAAAAGAGCGTAAAATCTATAAGGCTATTGAAGATTTAAGGTTGATTGCTATTGGACAATACAATATTGGCAACAGTTATGATAGTGAAAATGCAACAGTAGAAGCATTAAAACTTATTGACAACTCCGCACAAAATGACACCTTAAGGGAATCGAGAAAAGGCTTATACAATCAACTGGGAAAAATATACAGATCTACACTCAATTTTGAAAAGGCAATTGAAGCATACAACAATGCGCTGAAATATTCAAAACTGCAGAAAGACAGTATTACTATACTTAACAACAAAGCGACAATTTATAAAGATTTAAAACTGTATAATAAATCTTTGGAACAATTGAACTTTGCACTGAACAAAAACAATAGCAAAAAAAACTTAAAATTATATGCTATGGTTCTAGACAATTTGGGTTTTGTACAATCCAAGCTGAAAAACCCAGAAGCACTTTCCAACCTAATGAAAGCTTTGCAAATTCGTGAGGAACAAAAGGATATTTCCGGTATCTATTCCAGTAATAAAAACTTAGCCTTGTATTATTTTGAGCGAAATGACAGAACCCAAGCCCTTAGCTTTGCTAAAAAAGCGTACCAAACTGCTACGGTATTAAATAGCATCACCTATCTCCAGGACGCTCTTGCGCTCTTTGCCATAATGGACGAAGACCCAAAAATTGTTGAGTTCAAAAAAATTACGGACAGTGTATCAAAAGAAAAACAATTGGCCGAAAACAAAAATGCCTTCATCAAATACAATGTGGAAAAGGAGCGGAAAAACACCGCCGTGGCCCAACTGCAACAAGAAAAGGAAAGAGGCCAAAAACTTTTATATATGGCGCTTGGAATCTTCGCCACTGTGCTTGCCGCTTTTATCATTATGCTTTTAAAAACACGCCACAAAAAGGAAAAAATCCGCCAAGTATATAATACCGAAGCGCGTATTTCCAAAAAAGTGCACGACGAGGTGGCAAACGACCTTTACCACGTAATGGTAAAAATACAAAGCAACACCCTGGCTAAGGATGAGGTGTTGGATGATATAGAAAATATCTACAACAAAACGCGCGACATTTCAAAAGAGAACAGCGCAGTAGAAATTAGCGAAGATTTTAACGTGCAATTATCAGATCTGCTGTTAAGCTATAAAAAAGAACAAACCGCCGTAATTACCCAAAATATCTCCAAAATGAACTGGAAAACAGTTTCCGACATAAAAAAAATTACGATTTATAGAGTTTTAAAAGAGCTGATGACCAATATGTCAAAACACAGCCAAGCTTCGTTGGTAGCCTTATCCTTTAGCCAAAATAACAATAAAATAAACATTACATATTCAGACAATGGCGTTGGTTGCCAAATAAAAAACAAAAATGGTCTGCAGAATGCGGAAAACCGTATTCAAACCTTAAATGGAACTATTAATTTTGAATCAAAACCCAATGAAGGGTTTAAGGCAAAAATCATTTTGTAAGTTATGTTCAAGAAAGTTTTGGTTTCGGAAGATCTTGGCAGCATTAGCAATGGCATCGTTTCCATTCTGGAAGCCCTCCATATAGACAATTTTCACCAAGTACAGTATTGTGATGATGCTTACCTAAAAATTAAAAAGGCAATACAAACCGAACAGCCCTTCGATTTGTTGATTACCGATCTTTCTTTCATTGCAGACCATCGCCATCAAAAATACCCATCCGGAGAAATCCTTATAAAAGCCTTGAAACAGGAACATCCTTCTTTAAAAATAATAGCCTATTCAGTGGAAGACCGTCCCCAAAAAGTGCGGACCGTAATGCTGGAAAGCAAGGCAGATGCCTACGTTTGTAAAGGTAGAAACGGCTTAAAACAACTTGAAGAGGCTATCTTCAAAGTTTATAACAACGAAACCTATCTTTCGCCACAAATCAGCAATACATTACGGAAAACCCCAACCACCGAAATTGACGATTTTGATATTGAAATGATGAAACTCCTCGCCAACGGATTGTCGCAAGACGAAATAAGTCTACACTTCAGAAGCAGAAATATCAACCCAAGCAGCTTGAGCGCCATTGAAAAACGCATTGTAAAACTTCGCACTAACTTTAGTGCAAACAATTCAATTCACCTTATTTCTATAGTAAAAGATTTAGGGCTTATTTAGTGCTGTTGTCCGTTATCGGTTGTCGGTTGTCGGCTTTTTTTTACCTCCTTCCATAAAAAATCTCCTTGATTACGGGAAACCGTAAACAAATGGTTTTCAACCTTGCTAAATTAGCTATGATTTAGCCACGATATAATTCTGGGGAGAATACAGTGGCCAAAATCAGTCCCTTACGGAATTCCGTAAGGGACTTTTATTAACTAAATAGTACTTGAAAATTTATATTTATGGGAAAAAGTAATCCCTTTTACCGCACATATAGACCATAAATTCCTTTTGTCATTCCGACGCAGGAGGAACCCCGTCAAACTGAGCAATCATCCTTTAAAGAAAGTTTTTCCTAATATCAATAAACTTAATCTTGTCATTCCGACGCAGGAGGAACCCCGTCAAACTGAGCAATCATCCTTTAAAGAAAGTTTTTCCTAATATCAATAAACTTAATCTTGTCATTCCGACACAGGAGGAAATCAA
>JBBQUI010000132.1:0-7776 GCA_038212575.1 Flavobacteriales bacterium | reverse complement strand
GCCTACCGCACGTAATTTTTCAACAAAAGCATCGAACTCTGTCTGTGCCTTGGTGTTGATTTCAGCATTTTTAATCGCTATGTCTTCCTGAAAAAAATTGTTGACCGCCGTTTGTTCGTTCATACGGAACCCGACCGGGCGAATCATTACGATTGTATCTGTGATTTGTTTTGCCAATTGAAGTGATTTTAAGTCGCAAATTTACAGGAATTTCCTGTTGAAAGTTTAATTTTATTGATGCAAGTTTTGGGAAAGTTTAGGGACTATAACCATACTATTAGTAAACCTACAACGTTCTCCATTTATATTTAAAGTTTCAATGAAAAAAGCAATTTTATTATTCGTTGCTATTGTATTCTCAATAACACTCTCCGCCCAAGAATGGCAAACCGATTTTGAAACCGCAAAACAAATTTCTTCTGTAGAAAACCGTCCAATTATCCTTGTTTTTCAAGGTAGCGATTGGTGCGCGCCCTGTATAAAATTAGATCGGGAAATATGGAGTTCAGAAGAATTTAAATCTTATTCTAAAGAACATTTCGTTATGCTTCAGGCAGATTTTCCAAGAAAAAAAGCAAACGCACTTCCCAACGAGCAACAGCAAAAAAACAATCAACTTGCCGAAAAATATAACAAACAAGGTTATTTCCCATTCGTGGTAGTTCTTGATAAAGAAGGCAATGTTTTGGGGGAATCAGGTTATGAAAAAACTACACCTACCGCATATATTGAAAAACTTGAATCTTTTGTAAAATAATTTGAAAAAAACAGCCCTAATATGCATCGCATTGCTTTGTGCGAATTCAATTTTTGCACAGGAAATTTTTAAACGCACCCTAAAATTAATGGGAAGCCGTTTTGAAATTACGGTCGTTGCCAAAGATTCAACAGAGGCAAACGATTATATTGATTTGGGGGTTGGTGAAATAACCCGAATTGAAAAATTAATATCCTCCTGGGATCCAGCTTCCCAAACTTCAGAAATAAATAGAAATGCTGGAATAAAACCCGTAAAGGTTGATGAAGAACTCTACAATTTAATCGGACGTTCTGTAGAAATTTCAAAATTGACCGACGGCGCTTTCGACATCAGTTTTGCTTCCATGGATAAAATCTGGAAGTTTGACGGCAGCATGACCGAGATGCCTTCGGAAGAAGCCATAAAACAATCCGTTGCTAAAGTAGGGCATCAAAATATTATTCTTGATCCTGAAAATTTTACGGTTTTTCTAAAATTGGAGGGAATGAAAATAGGCTTTGGCGGCATAGGCAAAGGATATGCGGCCGATAAAGCAAAAAAACTTTTGATGGAAAAAGGGGTTAGTGCAGGAATAATAAATGCTGCTGGCGATATGAACACTTGGGGGAAACAACCCAACGGTGAGTTTTGGAAAGTTGCCATCACCAACCCAATGGACAAAAATAAGGCCTTTGCGTTACTTCCCTTAAAAGATAATGCCGTGGTTACCTCCGGCAATTATGAAAAATACGTTACTTTTAATGGTGTTCGCTACACGCATATAATTAACCCTCGCACAGGCTATCCCGCCACAGGAATTATCAGCGCCACAGTATTTGCTCCAAAAGCCGAAATTGCAGATGCTTTGGCAACTTCAATTTTTGTTATGGGAAAGGACGTTGGGATTGATTTTATAAATCAATTGCCAAAAATAGAATGCATCGTTATTGATGAAAAAGGTGAGATTTTCACTTCAAAAAATATTGAAATAGAAACCATTAAAAAGTAAGCAGTCACAGTTTGCAGTGGCAGTATCAAAAAAAATGAAAAAAATAATAATCCTTTTGAGTGTTGTCGTTATGGGTTCGTTAGGTTCCTGCACTGTTGTTAAAGAATATGAAAAAGTGAACATCAACGACCCTGATATGGTTTTGGGAGACAAACCCGTTGATAGATTTGAAACTAATGCACAAGCTTATCGAGAAGCAGCGGTAGGTGCTAACGGAGGTAAAACTGGTGGTGGTTGCGGCTGTAACTAAAAAAATTATGAAACACATAATCAGTTTATTTATCATTCTGTTTTCAGCAACAGTTTTTGCGCAGGATTCCACTTCTACCTATAAAAAACGCGTACTTGAAGCCCCCGAAGTAGATTTTCTAACTAGCTATTATAGCCAAGATGGCGATAATGCCGCAGTAAGCGGGGGTATCGGCACAGAAAAATTAACAGACTTTACCCCAACAATAGTAATTGCAATTCCTTTAAATGACGATGATGTTTTAACGATTGACGCAGGCGTTTCTGCTTACACCTCAGCTTCTTCAAGTAATGTTGATCCTTTTGACAGTAATAGCCCTGCTGATCCTTATGTAGCATCGTCAGGCGCATCGGCAAGTGATCTTTGGGCTGGCGGCAATATAAACTATTCGCACAGCAGTGACGATAGAAATGATATAATGAGCGCTAAGGTTTCGGTATCATCCGAATATGATTATTTCTCATTGGGCTTCGGCGGAAGCTATACCAAGCTTTTTAATGAAAAGAACACAGAATTAAGTGTTCACGCAAATGTCTATTTAGATACATGGAAATTATTGTACCCCATTGAACTGCGCCAGTCTTCTACTTTTGATGGATTGGATAAGAAAAATAGGAATTCCTATTCTGTAGGTTTTGGCTTTTCGCAAATACTTTCAAAAAGCCTTCAGGGATCTCTTACTTTAGATTTAGTGCAACAACAAGGTTTACTTTCCACTCCTTTTCAAAGAGTTTATTTTAGAGACCTTCCGGATCGTTTTCGTGAAAATTTTCAGTTGGCGGATGATATTGAAAGATTGCCCGAAACACGTTTTAAAACTGCAATTGGCGGAAGGTTGAATTATTTTATAAATGAAATGTTTGTCGTGAGAACTTATTATCGGTACTATTTTGATGATTGGGGAATAACATCGCATACGGCTAGTGTTGAAATTCCTATAAAAATCACTGATAAATTCACGCTGTATCCAAGCTATCGTTTTTACATTCAGACCGCAGCAGATTATTTTTACCCTTATGAACTAGCTTTATCAACAGATGAATTTTACACTTCAGATTATGACTTATCTGAATTTTCAGCAAACCAATATGGTTTTGGAATTGGCTATACGGATATTTTCACAAAGTTGAAGTTGTTAAAGTTCGGACTGAAAAGTGTAGATTTAAAATATGATTATTACAAACGCAACAGCGGTTTGAACTACAATCTTATCTCGGCAGGATTTAAATTTATAGGCAATTAAAATTAGGCGCTTAAAACATCTCCATCATTTTGGGGATAATCTCCAAATTCAAAAAGCATTTTTTTATAAAAATTGTCTTGAAGATGGCCTTCTTCAATACATCCCGCAAGAGTTTCTTCCAAATTTGAATACAAAACAATATCTGCTATCGCTTCATTTAAATCAAAAAGCCTGACTGGGTCTGTGGTCAAAGGTTTGGAATTCCAAATGGAAATAAATTTTTCTGCGTAATCAATATTGATATCGACCGCGTTAAAGAAAAATTTAAAAAAGATTTTATGAAAAGTGCGAAACTCTTTGGTTGGAAGACTATTAAATTGGCAACTAATGGCTATTAGGTTTCTAATTTCGTTGCGTACTATTTCCTCTTTAATTTCCATATCAAACATTTTACCCCTATGGAAGATACGTAGTGTTTTAATAGAAAGATTTTTTTAAACGGTACTTTAGCGTCAGTTTAACTACAAGAATTTTAATTCGTTAAAAAATTAAGAAGAAACTTTAGTTTTTATTTTGAAGCCCTTCACTTTCCCAAAGGAGATAACCGCCCTGCATATCATAAATTTCCTTGAAACCAAGATCTTTTAAAATCAGGGCTGCTTTAGCGCTTCTCTTTCCACTGCGGCAATAAACGTATACGGGTTTGTCCAAATTCAATTTTTCAGCCTCAGTACTAAAATCCGTTTCCAGAACATCAATATTTAAAGCGTCTTGAAGATGGCCTTCATCAAACTCTGCATCCGTACGGGCATCAATCAGTTGAATATCATTATTTTTTATGATTGAATCGTGAAATTCCTGAGGTGTCAAAACCTGTATTTCTTGTGCAATACTTTTGTCTTTGCAGGCTGTAAAAAAAAGTAATGCGGTAAGTCCAAAAAGAAATGTTGCTTTTTTCATAATCAAATTTTTTTAATTGGTTAATTCCCCTTTCCACTCCATAATTCCGCCTTTTAAATTATAGGCGTTTTTTACTCCAACTGAATTCAGCAACATACAGGCTTGCCCACTTCTGGCGCCGGAACGGCAATAGAGATAATAGTTTTTTTCGGGATCTAATTCTTTGGCACGTTTAAGGAATACCGCCCCATTAAAAATATCAATCTGCAATGCCCCCGGAATGTATCCTGCCTGAAATTCAGCATCTGTGCGAACGTCTATTATTATTGCCTCGTCATCGTTTTCAAGTTGGTCACTCCACTGTTGTTGGGTCAAATCTGCCATAATTCAATTTTTTTTTGTAAAAATAGTAAATGCATTACGTTTAAAATAAAAAACCGAAAACAAAACGTTTCCGGTTTTTAAATAATATTATTTATTGATCTACTGCTTCACTGAACATCCAATCGCTTTGGTTTCCTTTACTGATATTTCTTTTCCTTCCAAAAGCTCATTTACAGCATTCGCCAAAAACTGTTCTTTCACTGCAGAAGCGTTGCGAACATTATCATCAATGGCACCAATATATTTTACTATATTTTTTCCTGCTGAGCCTGCCGCAGCATCTTTCTGCAACAAATAAACGTGTGGGGTTTTGGTAGCGCCATATTTTGCGTAAATAGTCTGGCTCTCATCAAATAAATATGGAAATGTAAACCCCGCCTCTTTCGCCTTTGCCTGCATCAATTCATAGCTGTCATCCTCTTGAACTTCTGGGTTATTGGGGTTGATGGCAATTACTGGATAGCCCTTTGGTTTAAATTCATTATCCAAAGCAACGATCCTTTCTTCACTTGCAATAGCAAATGGGCAAGTATTACAGGTAAAAATCACGATAAATCCCTTGGCATCTTTGTAATCTGAAAGTGAAACCATTTTTCCACTTACATCTTTCAATTTAAAATCTGTTGCTTCGTCACCAATTTTATATCCAACCGCAACTGTTTCTGAATTGGTTTTTGAATCGTTCGTTTCAACATTTTCATTGATTGCAACTTCTTCTATGCCCTGCTTTTGTTCGTTTTTACAACTGCTAAATGCCGTTATCGCTATAACTGCAAATGCCAAACTGGAGAGTATTTTTGTTGTTTTCATAATATATATTTTTATAGGAATGTTTTTAATTCAGTTTCAAGTTCTTCAAAGGTAAATGATTGTTCGTAAAATTTTCGATTGTCTTTTTTGTAAATGACCGTCGCTGGGATTGCGCCGCTCCATTCGGGCGAAACTTTTGGAATCCAACTGTTAGCATCGGCATCGTCCAGCAAAACAACTTCAGATTGTATTTTGTTTTTCTTAATAAAAGGAATTACTTGACCTTCAATTTTATCGGGAAAATCAAGGCTTACCAATAATACTTTTATTTTTTTATCGGAGTAATCCGAGGCTATTTTTTCAAAAGCCGGTAGCTCCTTTATGCAAGGTTTGCACCAAGTAGCCCAGAAATTTATAATATAAATTGAATCGGTTTTTTTCTGAAAATACTTCCGTTCAAGCTCTTCAAAATTAAGGGAAACCACTTTTTCAGTATTTAAATCCTCTTCAATATTCTGAAGGTTTTCTTTCTGAACAACCTCTGAAACCACTCCATCTTTTTTTGCTTCCTTTTCCATATCGGCACAGCTGTGAAGCAACAAAGCAAAAAGTATAATTACTAATATTTTCATTCGCCAAAAATATTGAAAGTCAGTTGATTTCGTTTATCAATTAACGTATGCTTAATAGTGTTTCGTATTCCCTATTTGTTACACTGAAACATTTTAATCTTAAAATTTTCAGTAAAATTAATCTGTCTTCCAAAAAAATTCTATATTTGAAACCTAATAATGAAAAATTTTACAGCAAATATCTGGTGGTGGAAAAACTTACGAAAAACGTCGTGAGCGAAACACCTATAGTATAAAAATATACGAAAAGGCTTGTCAATCACGACAAGCCTTTTTTTTTGGCTTTAACCAAAATGGAACTTTTGATTAATATTTCAGCAAATAAAGAATGAAAATAGAAAATAAAAAATATTCATTAAAAACATATTCAAAAAAACTTTTGGCAGATACGCTCACGCCCGTTTCGGTCTACCTAAGGTTGCGCGATAAATTTCCAAACAGTCTGTTGCTGGAAAGTAGCGACTATCACGCCAACGACAATAGTTTCAGCTACATCTGCTTCAACCCGATTGCTTCCATAAAAGTTGAAAACGAAACTATAACCCAGACCTTTCCCGATGGAAAAAAGACAATTATAGAACTAAAAAGTCCCCCTTCTAAGGGGGATTTAGGGGGATGTTCGCACAATGTGCCAAGAATTTTGGATGAATTTGCTTCTTCTTTTTCTTCAGAAGCGGGTAATTTCAAATTTATAAACAACGGTCTTTTCGGCTTTATGGCTTTTGACGCCGTTCGCTATTTTGAAGATATTCAGCTTTCAAAAAAAGAGGAAAATCTTGAAATGCCCGATTTGTATTACGCGGTTTATCAAAACATAATAGCCATAAATCATTTCAACAACGAAGCCTATATTTTTGCGCATTGTTTTGAATCTGAAAACAACATTCCACAGATTGAACAAATTTTAAAGTCCAAGAGTTTCGCTGAATATCCTTTTGAAAGAAACGGTGAGCGAACAACAAATTTGAATGATGAAGATTTTAAAGCTTTGGTTCGCAAATGCAAAGAACACTGCCAACGCGGCGATGTGTTCCAGATTGTGCCCAGCAAGCGGTTTTCACAGAAATTCACAGGTGATGAATTCAACGTTTACAGGGCATTGCGAAGTGTAAATCCTTCGCCCTATCTTTTTTATTTTGATTATGGCAATTTCAAAATTTTCGGAAGTTCTCCCGAAGCTCAATTGATTGTAAAAGGAAATCGAGCAGAAATCCACCCAATCGCGGGAACTTTCAAACGCACCGGAAATGACGAACAGGATGCGGAACTCGCCAAAAAACTTTCCGAAGACAAAAAAGAAAACAGCGAACACGTGATGCTTGTAGATTTAGCGCGAAATGATTTAAGTCGCCACGGAACTAATGTAAAAGTAGAAACTTATCGGGAGGTTCAGTTTTTCTCGCACGTTATTCATTTAGTGAGCAAAGTTACGGCTACAAAAAATCCAAACACTTCTACAATGCAGATTGTTGCAGACACATTTCCCGCTGGGACTTTAAGTGGCGCACCGAAACATAAAGCTTTACAGTTATTGGAAAAATATGAAAACCGAAGTCGCGAATTTTACGGTGGCGCAATCGGTTTTATGGATTTCAGCGGCAATTTTAATCACGCGATTATCATTCGTTCGTTCGTCAGCAAAAACCATACTTTACATTATCAAGCCGGTGCTGGCGTGGTTTCGGAAAGTAATGAAGATAACGAATTACAGGAAGTTTATAACAAATTAGGCGCACTTACAAAGGCGCTGGAATTAGCTGAAAAAATAGCCCCCTAACCCCCGAAGAGGGAATTTTAAACTCTATATAATATGGAAAAGCAAAAAATAAAAGAAGCTGAAAATCAAGCTCCCTTACCTCTTGGGGAAGGGCTGGGGATGGGGCTGAAAATATTGGTTATAGATAATTACGACAGTTTTGTGTACAATCT
>JBBQUI010000131.1:0-7837 GCA_038212575.1 Flavobacteriales bacterium | reverse complement strand
AAAGATGGAAGCCATGTTCGCAAAACTTAAATAAGCAAACAAAACCAATTATAACAAAGCCTTCACATTTAGTGGAGGCTTTTTTTGTACTTTAAATGAAAGGTTTTCAAATAAATGAAGACCTACTTCCTAAAATATTTTTAATATGAAAAAATTCACAGTTTTAGTTGCCGGTATCTTTCTTTTCACAATGCAAGGTGCCTGCAAACCTTCGAACGACAAAAATAAAGAAGCCGAAAATATTGCCCAAAAAGAACAGACTCCAATTCAGACCGAGACACAAAATGGTTTAAAACGCGCCTATTTCGCGAGTGGTTGTTTTTGGTGCGTTGAAGCGGTATATGAAAGTGTAAATGGCGTAAAGGAAGCAATATCGGGTTATAGCGGCGGAAAAACCAAAAACCCAACATATGAAAACCACGCTGACCATGCAGAAGCAGTTGAAGTTATTTATGATCCATCCATAGTTAGTTTTGCTCAATTGGTAGATGTTTATTTTGGTTCACAAAACGTAACACAAGTTAATGGCCAAGGACCAGACCACGGTGCGTCTTATCGCTCCATTGCTTTTTATCAAAATGATTCTGAAAAGAAAATAATTGATGAAAAGATTGCCGCATTAAACAAACAATTGGATGGAGATAAAGTTGCTGCGCAGATATTACCTTTCCAAAAATTCTGGGATGCGGAAGCGTATCACCAAAATTATGAACGCAATAATCCGGGGAATCCTTACATTCAAAATGTTTCCATTCCGCGAATAAATAAGTTTAAGGAAAAGTTTCCGGAGCTTTTAAAGAAAACGGAAAGTCACTGATAAAAAAGTTTCCCAATACAAACCTGACAGATGTTAAAGACTAGTCAGGTTTTTTTTGTTGCCTTAGCTTCAAAAATCAACGGATACATTTTGTTTGAAAGTTCAAACAATCCTTCTCCATTTTTAACCAATCCCGGAAAAATATCATAAGGAGAAGCATCGTGTTCCCTTAAATATTCAATATGTAACCCAGCTTCCGAAAGCGAAGAAATCACTTCACCCAAACTGTGATTCCAGCCGTATTCCTTGCTTACCATTTTTGAAGTTTTATCTGCATACGTTCCCTCATATTCTTCATAAATAGCTTCTTTTTGGTGGTAACCATATTTCATATTTGGCGGCGAGACTGTATAATCAAACATCCAAGCAATGGGATGGAATTCAACAATATAAAAGAACCCCCCGGTATTCAATCTTTCAGAAATCATTTTTGCCCAAGGTTTTAAATCTGGCAACCAGCCTATGGTGCCGTAACTTGTAAAAACAATATCAAAATTTTCCGATATATATTTTGAAATGTCCAAAACATTACAGCGTACAAAACTTGCGTCGAGCATTAATTCAGACTTTAGTTGTTTTGCCAACTTGATTCCTTCGTCAGAAATATCAACGCCTGTGCACTTTGCTCCCATTCTTGAAAAACTCAATGTATCCTGCCCAAAGTGACATTGAAGATGCAAAATACTTTTCCCTGTAATATTTCCCAAAGCCTGCAATTCATATTTATTAAGAGAAGATTTTCCATTTTTAAAATTGGCCAAATCGTAAAAATCACTTTGTGCGTGAATGTTTACTTTGGTATTCCAGGTATTTCTATTTATCTCAAATTTTTCTAAATGATCCACAATTCCATTTTTTTCTAAAATAGAAAATTAACTCAAAAAATATTATTACTAACAATTTTGATATTTTTTCGCCATTATCGTTAAACATCGGTTAAAAAAATTGAGAGATGAAGGGTTTTGTTGTAGTTTTAAACATACTAACTCTAAAAATTTATTATTATGGGTGACATCATTTGGTTAATTGTAGTACTCCTTATTATAGGTTGGCTTGTAGGCTACTTCGGTTTCGGAGAAGCTGTTGGAAGTCTAATTCACATTTTATTGGTACTTGCAATCATTGGTATTTTATACCGTCTTGCAACTGGTCGTAGACCATAATTTTTTTAAAACTAATTATCAACCATTTAAAACTTTTAAAAATGAAAAAAATATTTTTAATTTTATTCGCTGCGGGGCTTATGAGTTCAGGTTTCATCAGCTGCCGTGAGAACAAAACAGTTGGTGACGAAATAGAAGATGTTGCAGATGATGTGGCAGACGACATTGAAGATGCTGTTGATTAACTGTTGATTCCAAATAAAAAAAGTCCGCTCTTAAAATTTTAGGAGCGGATTTTTTTTATTTCTACTTCAGTATCGATTTCCATTCCGGATGCCTTTCAATATAGCTTTTTATAAATGGACAAACTGGATCCACTGTATGGCCAGAGTTTGCGATTGAGGTCAATACTTTCTTTACCATTTGTGATGCCACTCCCTTTCCTTCCAATGATTCGGGCACCTCGGTATGAATCAGTTTCAAGGTATTGCCATCTTTTTCATATGTTATAATGGCCATTTGCCCCTCAATGTGGGCCTCAAATCTCTTTTTAGATTTGTTATCTTCTACTTTTAAATCCATATTTTTTTCTTTAAAAATACGAATTTTATTAAAATGCGCAGGTTTGAGTACCTTTACAATGTATAATCAACATTTCTTTTTAAGAAAAATCTTTATGAAAACACTTTTATCAATACTCATTGTGGCAACCCTTTTTTCATGCAATTCAAAGAAAAACAGTAATGCAAATATGGACGACACTTCTACGGACAGCATTGCTATGGCGGAAAACACTGCAGAAAAAATTGCCCGTGCCAATGGTTTTGATGTTTGGAAAAACGTTTCAGAAATAGCTTTCACATTTAATGTAGATCGCGGCGAAAACCATTTTGACCGCTCATGGGTTTGGAAACCTAAAACTGGAAATGTAAACTTTATGTCCGCAAAAGACACCTTGAATTACAACCGCTCAAAAATGGACAGCTTGATTATGAAAACAGACAGAGCTTTCATAAATGATAAATATTGGTTGCTTGCACCCTATCAATTAATGTGGGATGAAGGAACTTCTTTTTCTGAAAAGGGAAATGTTGTGTCGCCAATTTCAAAAGATACTTTGAACCAATTGACAATTGTTTATGGCAATGATGGTGGCTATACTCCCGGCGATGCGTATGATTTTTTCTACGACAAGAATTATAAAATACGGGAATGGAATTACAGACAAGGGAATTCCGAAGCTGTTTCTATGAGCGCAACTTGGGAAGATTACGAAAATTTCAACGGACTTGAAATTGCAAAAACACACAAAGACAGTACGGGGAATTTCAAGTTATATTTCACCAATATTTCAGTGAAAAAAGAAGTTGAAAATTAATTTTTTAGAAGTTTTTGAGTCCACACTTTTTTCTTTCCATCGCGTAAACTGAAGAAATATAAACCAGGCCGCAAACTTGAAACATTCATCTCAAACTCATTATTTGCATCGAAATTTGTATTGGAAGAAAGCACTTTTCTGCCCAAAACATCAAAAATAACGGCTTCAAAATTTCTATCGGTTTTGTAAAGAACGGTAACTTTTTCATCCACGGGATTTGGAAAAACTACACCGTTTTCCGCAATTTCGCCAGTGAAATATTTTTCAGCAAATGAAAATGCCTCAACGCCTATTTCATAACCTATTCTTCTTCCAGCAATATCATCCACGGGCGGATGAATGCCTCCCCAAATCCGTGAAAGACTGCATTGGTCGGAAGCATCTCTATAGGTGGCCCATTGCAATTGGAAATTTTTACTGGGACCTTCTTCAAAAACCAAAAATTCATTTTTCTGAATATCAAAAATGCCCATTCCTCCGGGAAAATATTCACTTCCCGTTAACATTGTCATAGCTTCAGCCGCGGCACGAGAAAACGTGGAATGTCCAGAAACGTAACCCGCAAACGGTGGAGTAACAAAAGATGGGCGTTGATACGGCCACCATTCCGAGGAAAGTATCCATCCCACCCCAGCTTCGTCAATATTTGGATTTACAATGTTTTCAGGGCCACGCCAAGTATAAAGTTTCATTTTTCCCAAATTTTCGTTGAAATTTCCAGCCAAGGAATCTCCTTCTTTTATAAGTTCAATTCTACCAGGAATAATAGGCAATCCATGGGGGTCATAACTAGGTTGGTTGGGATCGCTGGATTGCCCTTGGTCGCCCATATAACGGATGGCACTCACCGGTCTTATAAAGTCATAATAACCTTTAATTCCCCAAGCACTTAAAGCAACATCGTGCATGGTTCCGCCCATAATAAAATAACTTTTCACGTCCCATTCTAAGTCAGATAAAACTGATCCAGATCCTTTAAATTTTTTAATGGTTGAAGGATGGTCACTAACATAGTTTAAAAGCACAAACCAATGTCCGGGCGGAGTTTCACTATGTGGGCCATCTGCCCAAAATTCAGCCAGAGCTCTTGTATAATCGCCCCTATAAACCATTTGCGGTTGATAGGCCTCGCCAGTAATAGCATTTATTTCCCTTCCCTGACTTGGATCGCCACCTTCCTCCAGATTATAAAAATTTTTATATTCCTGAAGTGTTTGGGGATATAAATCCATACTCAAATTGCCATTGCTTCTTGGAGAAATATCGAGTTTTACACTATCTGCTGGACTAAGATGGGCACCCCAAGCGGCTACTAAAGAAAAATTCCACTTATAAGCATCTTCTTCACCCAACCCATCTTGAATATAGCAAGGCGGCCCCGGATCGTGATATACCCAAAAATCATATCCCGGAACACTGTAAATAGTTCTGTCTTCTTCTTTTAAAGAAAAAGGAGCAACCCGTCCCCACTCCGGACTTAAAAAAGGAGGCTGGCCGCCGGGAATGGTATGCCCGCTTTGATCAACGTAGGCTTCAATTTTTAAAGGTTGCCAATTATTCGGAAATTGTAAATCAGGATTTCCCGAAATGTCCATATTTAGTGGCTCATTCAAGGGTTCGTAAAATTGGTTGGCGTAATTATTGGCCTCATTTGCACCATCCTGTAATCCAAATTCAATGATTTTTTGCGCCATATAATTTCCCAAGGCCGCAGGATTTCCGTTGTGATAATTTGTGTCCGAATAATTTTTATCAAAACCCAAATCATCCATCAGATTATCAATGGAAGCCATAATTTCAGAAATTTCTGGGGAATTTGCAAAACGATGTTGCATCAACCTGTAAACCCCATAACTTATAGCTTTTTTTTGTGCTTCGGAAGAAGATTCATTTGTTTCAAACCCATCAAATTCACAAGTAAAACCATCAAATGTTTTTCCAAGGAAATAAGTATCAGCCTGCTCATTGAAAACCGCCCACATATCATAAATAATTACTGAAGAGTGAAACAAGTTTCTCGCGTGAATTGTGGGGCGTGCATAATCGTTTCTAATACCGTTCAAAACCTCCTCATTCCATTGGCGAGCAACAGATTGGGAAAATATTGTCCCCGACAATGAAAAGAAAAAGATTAAAAGTAACTTTCGAAACATGGATTCATTTTTAACAATCAGTATCCAACAACTCAGAACTTTGGATATTGTGCTACAAATTAAACGAATATTAATTCCTATTTTTGTGAAAAGGCGAAAAAATTTAACTCACCCTAATGTTCCAAAACACTTTAGAATACGCAAAACAGCAGGATGCCAAGGATTCTTTGGCTTCTTTCAGAAATAAATTCCACATTCCAAAAAACGCTATTGGCGAGGAATTGATCTATCTCTGCGGAAACTCACTCGGTTTGCAACCAAAAATCACTTCTGAATATATTAAAGAAGTATTGGCAGGTTGGGCGAAATTTGGCGTTGAAGGACATGTTGAAGGAAAACACCCTTGGCTTCCATATCACGAATTTCTTGCCGAAAATATGGCGAAAATAGTGGGTGCTGAACCTTCGGAGGTTGTGGTAATGAATACACTTACAACGAATCTTCATTTAATGATGGTTTCTTTTTACCAACCTACAAAAACAAAGTATAAAATTATTGTGGAAAGCGATGCTTTTCCTTCAGATAAATACGCTGTGGAAAGTCAGTTGAAATTTCACGGCTTCGACCCAAAAGATGGTTTGATTCTTTGGAAACCCAGAAAAGGCGAAGAACTCTGCCGTTTTGAGGATTTGGAAGAAATAATGAAAAACCACGGAGACGAAATCGCTTTGTTGATGATTGGCAGCACCAATTATTACACAGGTCAATCTTTTCCGCTGAAAAAAATCACCGAACTCGGTCATAAATATGACTGTATGGTTGGTTTCGATTTGGCGCACGGAGCTGGAAACATTCAGCCAAATCTTCACGAAACCGGAGCCGATTTCGCCGTATGGTGTACCTACAAATATTTAAACAGCGGCCCAGGAAGTTTGGGCGGTTGTTTTGTTCACAAACGCCACGCAAACAATGAAAACCTGAACCGTTTTGCAGGTTGGTGGGGTCACAACAAAAAAACTCGCTTTAATATGCGTCACGAATTCGACGCCTTGCCCGGTGCAGAAGGCTGGCAACTCAGCAATCCACCGATACTTTCTATGGCGGCAATTCGTGCTTCATTGGACACTTTTGCTGAAGCTGGTTTTGAAAACCTTCGAAAAAAATCTGAAAAACTTACAGGTTTTTTAGAATTTTTATTGGACGAAATGAAGAATGAATCTATCAACGTAATCACACCCAGAAATCCCGAAGAACGTGGCTGCCAACTTTCAATTCAAGTAAAAAATGCAGATAAAAGCCTACATACAAAACTAACCGAAGCGGGCGTAATCAGCGATTGGCGCGAACCTGACGTGATTAGAGTAGCTCCTGCCCCACTTTATAATAGTTTTGAAGATGTTTTTCGCTTTTCGGAAAAATTAAAATTGATATTGAAATAGACCTGTCAGGTTTTTAAAACCTGACAGGTCTGAAATAAAAAATAAAAATAAACAATGAATAATATCCTAATCATCGGTGCCGGCCTCTGCGGAAGCCTACTCGCGCTAAGAATGGCGCAGCGTGGCTTCGAAGTAACTCTGGTTGAAAAACGTCCCGATTTAAGGAAAACCACACAAGATGCTGGCCGTTCAATCAATTTAGCTTTAAGTGACCGCGGTTTGCGAGGCCTGCGTTTGGCGGGAGTTGAAGAGGCTGCCAAAAAATTATGCATTTCAATGAACGGACGGATGATTCATGACAAAGCAGGAAACACTTTTTTGAGTCCCTATAGTGGCAGAAAAGATGAATATATAAACTCCATTTCCCGGCCCGGACTGAATATGCTGTTGCTCAACGAAGCCGAAAAAATGCCCAATGTAAAAATCATTTTTAATCAGGCCTGTGAAGGGGTTGATTTGGAAAATGCCTCGGCAACTTTTAAAGACTTCAACTCAAAAAAAGAAATCACCATTAAGGCAGATGTAATCTTCGGAACAGATGGTGCTGGTTCGGCGGTTCGTAAAAATATGTTTGATAGTCACAAATTTCTTTTCAGCTTTTCGCAGCAATGGCTTAGTCACGGATATAAAGAACTGGAAATTCCAGCTGCAGAAAATAACGGATACCGAACCTATAAAAACGCTTTACACATTTGGCCACGAGGTGAAGATATGCTGATTGCACTGCCCAATCTCGATGGTAGTTTTACAGTTACACTTTTTCTTCCGTATGAAAACAGCGAGTATTGTTTCGCTAATTTGACTACTCCGGAAATGGTGCACGAATATTTCAACAAGGAATTTCCCGATGTGGTGGAAATGATCCCAAACCTTTCGGAAGAATTTTTCGGCAACCCAACTGGACCGCTCGGCACCGTAAAATGTTCTCCGTGGAATAGCTTCGGAAAAGTGCTTTTATTGGGCGATGCCGCACACGCTATCGTTCCATTTTACGGACAGGGAATGAA
>JBBQUI010000130.1:0-7888 GCA_038212575.1 Flavobacteriales bacterium | reverse complement strand
GGTTCCGTATCGGGTATTTCCACCATCAAAAATTCATCTTCACCTGTTTGAGCCGCCAAGTAGAGTTTTTCGTTCTTAACAAAAACCGAATGTGCTTCCGTGCAAGGGTTACAGCTTATTTCAGTGATTTGTTTCAGGCTTTCTTCGTAATATTCGGTTGCAATTTCCTTTTGTCCCTCCGAAAAATCTTCGTGGCGAATTAAATGTATCCCTTCCGAAGCCAATAGTGGAATTATTTCTTTGTTGAAAATTCTTCCAAATTCGTTTTGCTGAACATCTACCTGTTCCTTAATTTCCTTTAAAACCTTATTGGGTTTGGTGATTAGCTTTTTCCGAAGTGGTTTTTCAAGGTTTTTTATCTGCCGAATATCGGAAACCCGAACGCGGAAAAACTCGTCAAGATTTGATGAAAAGATTGCCAAAAACTTGATGCGCTCGTAAAGTGGATTGCGTTCATCCGATGCTTCCTGAAGCACACGATGGTTAAAGCGTAGCCATGAAAGGTCGCGGTGATAAAATTTATTGTTGTAGAGTGATGCCATAAGCCCCCTTTCATCCCCCAAAGGGAGAATAAATAGTTAGCCCACAAATTAGCAGTAATTGTTTTAAAACGAAATGTTTTAATTAAATCTTATGATTAATCTGAATTCTGTAATTCCCCCTTTGGGGGTTAGGGGGTTAAAACAGCCCGTGAAGTTCCGCATCAATTTTATTGATAACCTGTCCCAAATGTTCCGGATCGTCCACAAAATTGATATTGTCCACGTCAAAAATGATGAGGTTGCCTTTGTCATAACCTTGGATCCAAGCTTCGTAACGTTCGTTCAAACGGCTTAGGTATTCTATGCTGATGGAGTTTTCATATTCGCGGCCTCGTTTGTGTATTTGGTTCACCAAATTTGGAATACTGCTCCGTAAATAGATAAGCAAATCTGGACCTTCGGTAACACTTTCCATCAAATCAAAAAGCGAGCGGTAGTTTTCAAAATCGCGATTGGTCATCAAACCCATAGCATGTAGGTTTGGTGCAAAAATGTAGGCATCTTCGTAAATAGTTCGGTCCTGGATTACATTTTTACTCTTTTCGCGAATTTCAAGAATTTGGCGAAAACGGCTGTTCAAAAAGTAGATTTGTAGGTTGAAGGACCAACGCTCCATTTGGTTATAGAAATCGTCTAAATATGGGTTGTCTTCCACATCTTCATAATGGGCCTGCCATTTGTAATGTTTCGCCAATAAACGGGTAAGGGTGGTTTTTCCGGAACCTATGTTTCCTGCAATTGCAACGTGCATAGCTATTCTTTAGTTGGGATTGTTAGTTTAAAAGTGTGCAAATTTTCGCCGTCATAAATATACAGGAAATCATTGGTAAGCTGCAAATCTTTAATTGTTATTTCGGGGAATGACAGCTTCACGGTTTCGCGTGAAATGGCATCATTCCGCTTTGCGAAATCGGGAATGTAGTATAGTGAATTTTCTTTCAAAGCGACCAAATTTTCATTCTGTTGAATGATTTTTTCATAGCCTTCCGAAGGTGTTTCATTCAGAATACTACCGTAAATATTAAAAGCGCGCAGTTTTTTTTCGGTTAAAGTGAAACAATAATTAAAATTACTTGCCTGAGAGAGCAACTTCCCCGGAAAGGGCTGCGAAACCACGGTTTTCAATTTAGAGCCGTAATTATACATTTCCAATTGCTGGGTGTCCACATTAAAAAGCCAAAGACTGTTGCTTCCCGCATTGGTTGCGGTACTCACGTTTAAAAACTGCGGCAGATTGTTGAAATTGAGTCGTTCAATTTCGTTCAGCTTGTTGTCGAGCATCACAACAGTATTGGTGTCCTGAAAAAACGCAACCACTTTCAGCGGATTTATAATATCTACGGAAGTAATCCGCCCCAATTGCAGATCATTGAAAATAAAATTTCCATCCGGACCCTGTTTATTGATTACCCTATTTTTTATGAAATAACTGTTTTTGTAATTGTCGAAACCTATAAACCTATCTGCAATAAGCGGAACCTTGCTCAAGGGAGCGAGACTTTGCGCAATGCTTAATTGGCAAATAAGCAATAAAAGAAGGAAGAGCTGTTTCATAGATTCCGCAAGTTACAAAATGAAGGTTTTATTTAAACGAAAAAGAATGTAACAGATTATAACTTGGTTCGTCTTAGTGATAACAACTATTTTTGTTCAAACAAGTTAAACTATTTTTAAACGTTTTGGTCAAAGTATCTTAACTTTGACTTTAACAATCAATAAATTCCTATGACAAGATATATCTTTATTTTTCTACTACTGTTTTCTTTCGGAATAAAAGCCCAAAACATTAGCGGCCAAGCCTATTATGAATCCAAAACCACCGTAGATCTCGACGCATTTGGAGGTGGTAATGGTGAAATGTCTGAAGAAATGAAAAAGACAGTGGGCCAAATGATGAAAAGCGCACTGGAGAAAACCTATATTCTCACTTTCAATCAATACGAATCTATCTATAAAGAACAGGAAACGCTGGATGCAGGCCCAGTAAATCCCGGTTTTAAAATGATGATGAGCAGTTATACGCCGGGTGCCCAGTATAAAAACCTGAAAACTAACCAAATTGTTGAGGAAAATGAATTCTTCGGAAAACAATTTTTGGTGACAGACTCCATCCAAACCTTGGATTGGCAAACAACGAATGAGTCAAAACAAATTGGACAATACATCGCTTTTAAAGCTACTGCAATGAAAAAGGTTGATCCGAATGATTACAGCATGGCGCGTCCAAAAAAGAAAGAATCATCTGCCGCTAAAGCTAAAGATGACGAAGGAAAGGAAAATGCTGAAGTAAAAAAGGATTCCGTCCAACCGCAAGACCCAATGGATATGATTGAAATTCCAAAGGAAATTGAAGTTACAGCTTGGTTTACACCACAAATCCCAGTAAGCAACGGCCCGGGCGAATTTGCGGGACTTCCCGGACTTATTTTGGAGTTGAACGTTTACAGAACAACCCTTTTGTGCTCCAAAATAGTGATGAACCCAAAAGATGCCGAAAAAATTGAACCCCCCAAAAAAGGTAAGGAAGTTACTCGTGCCGAATACGTAAAAATAGTAAAGGAAAAAACAGACGAGCTGCGCGAGAATTTTAGAAATAGTGGTGGCAATGGCCGCCGCGGCGGCGGATTTGGCGGATAAATAATTTTTTCAAAATTCTATTATTCCTGCTTTTTTAATAATAAATTTTAAATAATAAATGTAAAAGTTAAAAGTATTGGTTAAAATTATCTTTGAATTTTACACTTTGAGTTTTTATCCATTTTTCACGTTTCACTTTATCATTTTACATTTTGCGGTTCAATCCTGATCACTTTCATCTATTACCTCCTATAATTTGAAAATCCAAATAAAAATTATGCACAAAATCCTTTGTTTAGTTCTCTTTTTTTTGGGATTTTCCCTTTCCGCACAAAGCATAAAAGTGAAGGGAACCATTAAGGACAGCATCGGCAATCCGCTGGAATTTGCCAATGTTATTGCCAGCATCAAAGCTACGGGTAAAACTGAATCTTACGGCATTACCAATTACCAAGGGCGCTATCAATTAGATCTTCCCAAGGGAAATAACTATATTTTAAGAGCTAGTTTTTTAGGTTATGAAACTAAGGAACAAACAGTAGATGTTCCCGCCGACGCCGAAAATATCGATTTGGATTTCATCTTAAATCCGCAAGAAAACCGATTGGATGATGTGGAAATCGTTTACGAAATGCCTGTAACGGTAAAAGGCGACACCATTGTTTATAACGCAGATAGCTTCACAAATGGCGATGAACGAAAACTGGGCGACGTGATGAAAAAACTTCCCGGAGTTGAAGTAAACGAAGATGGTGAAATACAGGTTGAAGGTAAAACCGTTACCAAAGTAATGGTTGAGGGAAAAGATTTCTTTGACGGCGATAGCAAACTTGCGACCAAAAACATTCCCGCAGATGCAGTGGACAAAGTGGAAGTGCTCCGCAACTACAACGAAGTGGATCAAATGCGTGGTCTTGGAAACGACCGCGATAACGTTGCGATAAACATCAAATTAAAAGAAGGAAAGAAGAATTTCTGGTTCGGGGAGGTTACAGCCGGAGCGGGATTGGCAGATGAATACGGTGAAGAAAATGGCCGCTATTTGGTGCATCCAAAACTTTTCTATTACAGCCCGAAATACAGCATAAATGTAATTACTGATTTCAACAATATTGGGGAAGTGCCGTTTACGTTTAGGGATTATTTCAACTTTACTGGTGGATTTAAAAATTTCAACAAAGGCGGTGGAACCAATTTTAGAATTAGCGATAGTGACCTCGGATTTGCGGTTTCACAGAACGATCGTGCAAAAAGTATTGACGCGAAATTTGTCGCCGGAAATTTCAGTTATGCGGTAAATGAAAAACTGGATATAAGCGGCTTTGGAATTTTGAGCGACAACAAAACGAACATTGTTAACAATAGCATTCGTCAATATATTTTGACTGGAATTACTGAAAACACAAATACCAGCAATGACCAGCGCAACCAGTTGGCAATGCTGAAACTGAGCAGCACTTACAAGCCAAATACAAACTTTCAGCTGGATTATGATGCGCTGATCAAAACTTCGAAGCAAACCGAGGATGATGCCACAATTTCTATTGTTGGCGGAAACCAAAACGACATTTCCGAAGTGAAGGAGAACAAGCCATTTTCAATAAATCAAACGGCGAATGCTTATTTTACTTTAAACGATAAGAACATTTTCGCAGCAGAAGTGCAGCATTTGTATCAAAACGAAGATCCGTTTTACCAAGCGGTGCAGGATTCCATTCCGTTTCGTGGTGTTTTTACAGTTATAAATCCGCTGGATCCTTTCAATAGTGATTCGGATACATTTGATCCATTGGAACAATCTGACCGATACAGTGTTAATCAAAACAAAACCGTAAAAAGTAATAAGCTGGATGCAAAGGTTGATTATTATTATGTTTTGAACAATGTTAGTAATCTTAATTTTACGATTGGAACTACCTATAGTAACCAAAAATTCAACTCTAGTATTTTTCAGATTTTGGATAATGGTAACCGAAATGATTTCACTGAAAATGATTTCAACAACGACGTAACCTATACTTTTACGGATGCTTTTTTCGGACTTCATTATAAATTGAAAAGCGGGAAATTCATTTTCACTCCGGGCGTTACGCTCCACAATTACAATTTAAAAAACGAGCAATTGGGAACGACTGCAACTCAAAACGATTGGATGGTTTTGCCAGATATGAATGTGGTTTTGGAATTGAAGAAAAGCGAGAATTTGCGATTCAACTATGCTATCACTTCAGAGTACAGCGATGTAAACAATTATGCCCAAGCCTACGTTTTCAATAACTACAATCGTCTTTTCCGAGGAAATAGGGAGCTGGAAAACTCGCTTTCACACAGTTATAATTTAACGTATTTCAGTTTTAATCTTTTCAATTATACAAACATTGGCGGGAATTTAAGCTACACCCGCCGAATTGATGCCATTAAAGCAAATACTGAATTGATAGGCATCAATCAAGTGAGTAGCCCTTTGAATTTTGATAGCAACTTCCCAGACGAAACATTTTCAGCAGTGGGAAGATTCAGCAAAACCATAAAAAAGGTTCAATTTAAGTTGGATGCGGCTGTGTTTCTTAGCAAAGCCAACAACACTATAAACGAGGAAATTCGCGAGAGTAAAAGTCTTACACAGAACTACAACGCCAGTGTTTTGAGTAACTTTAAGGATTTTCCAAATTTTGAAGTTGGCTACCGTTTTGTCAAAAATGATTACGACAACGGCGGTATCGAACAGACATTTTTTACAAACCGTCCGTATGCAAATGTGAATCTTCGGTTTTTAAAAGATTTCAATCTTTTTGCAGAATGGGATTATTACAAATACACCAACGACGCCAAAACAATTGAAAACAGTTATTCCTTTTTCAACGCCAATCTGTATTACAAACAAGGTGAAAGCCCATGGGAATTTTCAGTACAAGCAACTAATATTTTAGATACTGAATCCATCAACAACGACAGTTTTAATGATCAATTCAACACTACTTCGCAGTATTTTGTGTTGCCGCGAATCGTAATGTTCGTTATAAAATATGATTTGTAAACGTCATTGCAAGCGAAGCGAATCAATCTCATGAAATTTTCCTAAATTCCCACTAAAATTCCAACCATGCGAAACATCTTTCTAGGAATTGTAATTGCCTTCGTAATTGTCTTCGGGCTACGCTATTGTGAAAACCGAAAAGACAATCGCGAGCAATTGGAAGCCAACACAGCGCTGATTCAAAAAGAATTGAAAAACGTTGGAAAACTAATTGTTACCGAAGGAAGTTATGCGCAGGTGTTCAGTTATAACGACAGCAAAGATTTAATGTACGGCCTGTTTGATGCCCGAAAAAAAGCATTGATTGTTGTAAATGCGAAAGCAACGATTGCGTATGATTTAAGCCAAGTGAATACCGAAGTTGATGAAGCCACCAAAACCGTAACTATCACAAATATTCCCGAACCCGAGCTTTCCATAAACCCGAATATTCAGTATTACGATGTTACCCAAGATTATTTGAATCAGTTCACGGCTTCAGATTACAATAAGATAAAGCAGCGAATTGAGAAATCGCTTCGAAAGAAAATTGAAGCTTCGGAACTGCGTACAAATGCAGAAAACAGACTTATTTCGGAACTTCAGAAAATATACATTTTGACCAATTCTATGGGTTGGACGCTTCGTTACAACTCCAAAGTTGTTGAAAGTGAAACTGATCTGCAAGATTTGAAGCTATAGCATATATTCCTGGGCGTAACCATTTTCTACCAGCCATAAATTTACGTCAAGCCCATCAATCACTATGTTTGCGAGATAGCGTCCATATTTTTCCTGCTTGTCTTTATAGGAATTGATTGTTACTTCTTTATCGAGAATCATCGCTCGAAGAATATCACGAACAACTATGCCCTGTTCCCGTTCTTCCCCGCGAATTTCCGGAGTGTTTATTCCGTAGAGCCGGAATTTCATTTGTTGAAAATGGTAGAATCCCAAATCGACCATTGCGGTTACGGTATCACCGTCATAAACATCGATGATTTTTGCTTTGTATTGATACATAACTTCAGTTTTTTGATTAGCAGTTATAAAGCTACAAAAAACTGAAATTCAACCGATTGAATATTTGAAATATTTGTTCCCCTCCCTTTGGGAGGGGTTAGGGGTGGGACTAAAGTTTCTGGCTCAAACTGAACCAACCACCGCCGTTCATCGCTTCTACACCGCTGCTTTTTAAAATGGTCGCGGCGCTTGCACTGCGCATTCCGCTAGCGCAACAGGTAATTACGGGTTTGTCCCATTTTTTTATTTCGCCCATTTTTGAAGATATATTTTGAAGCGGAATGTTTTTGGAACCCGGAATTGCTCCACTTTCGTATTCGCCTTTGCTGCGCACATCAACAATGATGGCACCGCGGCTTTTAAAATCCTCAATCTTCTTTGTTTTGTTTCCGAATAAAAAATCGAATAGTCCCATATAATAATTACGTTGTCACCCTGAGTAGCCTGTCCTGAGCGAAGCCGAGGGGCAGTCGAAGGGTCTTTTTAGTTAATAATTTCTTTTGTTTTTATTTCCAAAAGCCCCAATCCACCATCAATCAAATGTGCCACTTTTGGTTTTTGTTGCTTCAAATGTAAAAGATGTTTCAAGATTTCTTCCGAAAAATCTGATTCAGTTTGTGCAACCAATTCATAAATCTCCAACGGAAGCAGCCAATCGGTTGAATGGTTTTCTTTTACAGTTTTAAAAATTACTTCTAATCTGTCCCCCTCCTTCGAAGGAGGGGTTAGG
>JBBQUI010000129.1:0-7912 GCA_038212575.1 Flavobacteriales bacterium | reverse complement strand
AAAAACTTGATTTCGGAAAAAAAATGGTGGAAGAAGGAAAAATAAAAACCCAAGTTGCCCAAGTGATGAATTTGGAAAAAGCCGCCATAGCCCAAGATTTGATTTCTTCTGGAGGAGTAAATGGGAAGATTGTGCTTGAAGTTCAATAAAAGCATTTAGTCTCCCACCTCGTCGGGCAGGCTTATTTCAAACTAAATAAAAATATGATAAAAAAAATTGATAATTCCACAAAACAAGGCAGTGCCCATATCCAGATTTTATATCCGGGAATTGCTTTAAATTTAAAAGATACAGGTTTTTCAACAATCGGCAGAATAGACCAAGCGCATTTTCAGCCGGGCTCTTTTGTGCCGATGCATCCTCATATAAATGATGATATCCTCTCTTATTTTAGAAGTGGAAAAGTAAAACACACGGATAGCGAAGGGTTTACTGAATGTATAGAACCCACGCGATTGATGCTGATAAAACCGGAAAAAAGTTTTACCACGAAGAAAAAATCCTTGACGACAGCGAAGTGTTGGAAGGTTTGCAAATATTTATTCGTCCCGCAAAAAAGGATTTAAAGCCAGAAGTAATATTCCACGAACTGGAAAGCGTTCACAGCGAGAATAAATGGCGATTAATTGCCTCACCTACAACGGAAACGCCTTTGCAATTTAGCAGCCAAACTTGGCTTTATGATATGAAAATCACAAATTCTGAAACTTTTTCTTTGCCTAAATTAGTTAAAGAAAATTTAACCTGTTTGCTATACAATTTTCAAGGTAGCACAGTAGTTAATGGAAATATTAATTTGGCTAAAGGCGAAAGTATATTCATTAAAGATGAAGATGTTTCCATAACAACAACTGATTTTTCTGAACTTGTACTGTTTGTAACTGATGAAAATTCTGAATATTTTTCTGGCGGAATGTATAGTGGGAATCAGGTGCTTCGTTAAAATAATTCAATTCCAATAAAAAATTTTCCGCTTTGTTGTTATTATTACACACTATGAAATCAATCCGAAAACACCATAACCCCATAATTGGAAGTAGTTTAGAGTTTATTGAACTGGCTGAAGACAATAATGGAGCACATACAATTTTTGAAATAACACTCGCTGCTGGTGGTGGCAATGGCCTTCATTATCACACCGATTATGAAGAAACATTTACAGCTATAGGAGGAGTTTTGGGAATTGTGGCAGGCGAAAAGACCTTGCATTTACAACCCAAAGAATATATAACCGCGGCCATTGGAATGAATCACAAATATTTTAATGATTCTGACCAAGAAATAAAATTTCGGGTGGAAGTTTCACCTGCATCCATAGGATTTGAAGATATGTTGATGGTAAGTTATGGTTTGGCACGAACTGGTAAATCCTCGGCTGACAATAAGCCAAACGAAACTGAAATAGCTGCTGCAATTTTACAAGAAAGTAATACACTTTTACCAAACATTCCAAAGGAACAAATAAATGGGATGAAAGCACAGGCAGATTCTGCAATAAATTCAGGGAAATTTGCTGATGTTGTAAAAGAATTTCGTTTTTCAAATAAATAATTTAGATTTCATTATAAAAGTTAATGAATTGCTTTCATTGAAAGTGAATATCGCTTAATAGAAAGGTTTGGTGTCCTCAATGGTGTAAATGGAAAATTGTTTTGTAAATTAATCACTAAAAAATATATATTTGGAATTGACAAACAGAAAAAAAACACTACCGCCAACACCGTATCCTATGAAAAGCACTAATCCCGTTCTTCAAATATAATATTTAAATTTTAGTCATCTCATAATTTTGTTTTTGGGGTGTTGGAATTATCCTTTGGCTCAAAAGAAACCGAACAAATTTGGAACGGAATTCGAGTTAAGAAAATGCCGATTGAAATCCAGAACGTTGGGCGTCGGAAATTAAGAATGTTGAACAACTCGCAAGATATTTCCGATTTGCGAGTTCCACCATCAAACCGACTTGAAAAGCTGACTGGAAAATTAAGCGAATTTTATAGTATTCGGATTAACAAACAATGGCAAATTATCTTCATTTGGGAAAAAGGAAGCGCAAGGGAAGTGGAAATAATTGATTATCACTAAAAAATGAAAAATGAAAAAGTTAGCAAATGTACATCCTGGAGAAATCTTGAATTTTGAATTTCTTGAACCTCTTGAAATTACAGCATACCGACTTTCAAAGGATTTGAAAATCCCACAAACCCGAATTTCGGAAATTATTAAGGGAAATCGTCGAATTACTGCGGACACAGCTTTGCGATTGAGTAAATATTTTGGAAATTCTGCTAAATTCTGGCTTGGTATTCAAGACGATTATGACATCGAAGAAGAAAAGGAAAATAAAGAAAAGGAACTGAACGAAATAAAAAAATACACGGATAAAAACGTTGCCTAAAATGCGGATATAAAATATAAATTAATGCCATAAAATTAATTTTAACCTATGTCCATATTTCAGGACGACAAAGCAATTCCCTCAATCTCGCCAATAATTTTATCCGCCAAAGCATCTGCCTCTTCCTGTGATTTCGCTTCGGTATAAATTCTGATAATCGGTTCTGTATTCGATTTTCGAAGATGTACCCAGTTTTCAGCAAAGTCTATTTTTACCCCATCAATCGTATTAATATCTTGCACCTTCGCTGAAGCTTCGGTGGCACTTGGGTCTGAGGAATACTTTGCTTCCATCGCTTTCAAAATTGCATCCACGTCCAATTGTGGGGTGAGTTCAATCTTCTTTTTGCTCATAAAATAAGCGGTGTATTTCTTCCGAAGTTCGCTAACTGCTATTTTTTCTTCTGCCAAAAAGCTTAAAAACAAAGCAATTCCCACCAAACTGTCACGACCGTAATGAAGCTCCGGATAAATGATTCCGCCGTTTCCTTCGCCGCCAATCACGGCATTGGTTTCCTTCATTTTTTCAACCACATTCACCTCGCCCACAGCACTTGCTGTGTAAGTTCCGCCGTGTTTTTCGGTAACATCGCGTAAAGCACGGGAGGATGACATATTGCTCACCGTATTTCCAGGAGTGTTTTGCAAAACGTAATCGGCAACGGCAACCAGCGTATATTCCTCGCCAAACATTTCGCCTTTTTCGTCAACAAAAGCAAGTCGGTCAACATCGGGATCTACAACAATTCCAAAATCGGCGTGGTTTTTTACAACACTTTCCATTAAATCTCCCAAATGTTCCTTCAACGGTTCGGGATTGTGTGGAAATTCGCCATTTGGTGTACAGTGTAATTTCACGGGTTCAACTCCCAAAGCTTCTAAAAGCAACGGCACTGCAATTCCTCCAGTGGAATTAACCGCATCAACAACCACTTTAAATTTACAGCGTTTAATAGCATCAGCTTTTACCAATGGAAGATTCAATATTTCGTCAATGTGCAAATCGATGTAAGCATCATTTTTATGGATTTCGCCCAAATTGTCCACTTCGGCAAATTCAATCGTTCCATTTTCGGCAATATCGAGGATTTGCTGCCCCGCTTCGGCATTTAAAAACTCGCCTTTGTTGTTGAGTAATTTCAAAGCGTTCCATTGTTTTGGGTTATGGCTTGCGGTTAAAATAATTCCTCCATCCGCGTGTTCCAAAGCAACGGCTATTTCAACCGTTGGCGTGGTTGAAAGATTTAAATCTATAACGGTAATTCCCATTCCAATGAGCGTATTCATTACTAATTGTTGGATCATTTCACCTGAAATTCTTGCATCGCGACCCACGATCACTTTATAGTTTTCTTTGTTGCGCTGTTGTTTTACCCAACTGCCATATGCTGCAGCATATTTTACGGCATCAATTGGAGTTAAGTTTTCGCCCTGTTTTCCACCAATTGTTCCGCGGATTCCTGATATAGATTTTATAAGTGTCATTTTCAGCTGATAATGGTTAATGGTAAATCGCACTTCGTATTTCGTATTTCGTACTTCATATTTCGTACTTCAAAAGTTATTTTCTGAATTTATTTTTCAATTTTAAAAAGTAAAGCTCAAAGTAAGTGTAAGACAAATGAGCTATCAAAAGTGTGCCTGCAAAGGTAAACAGGTGCATTAAAATTATGGTTAAAGTTTCATTAAGGTTGTGAAGTATTTCCAATTTCAAAAACAAAAATACAACAGCATTTAAAACAATGGCGTGAAACATATAGATTCCGTAGGAAATACTTCCGAAATGATTCAACATTTTATTGTTCACCTCTACCCCACGATTATTAAAGGCAAGCGAATGGATAAAGAATGCAAACAGCAAACAAGTGAACGCTGCCCGAAACCAAAAAGGTTCAAACATAAACCAATCGGTCACAAAATAAAGTAAAGTTGTAACACAAATGAGTAATGGAAAAACTGCGGAGCGTTTCAAAAATTCCAGCCTTTTCTTTTCTTCCATAATTGCGATCACCCCGCCCGAAAAAAGATAGAAAAACACAAAGGTATATTTCCGAAGTACTTCAAAAACATCGGACCAATACAGGATGAAATACCCCAGCAGCAATACACTCAAAACCCTTAAAATCCATTTCACATTTATGAAAAACAACAAAGGTGCAATCACGAGATAGAATTGTTCCTCAATCCCGATGGACCAAAGAATTTCAAGTATGCCGCCGGGTTCATAAATTTTCGCGAATACATTCGGAAGAAAGAATACGTTATAAAGTAGAGCTTCTTTCCACGTGTAATTAATTTCAAAAGGGATATTCAAAAAAGGTAAAATCACGTTGTAAAAAAGGAGTCCGAAACCCAAAACGAGATAGTACAGCGGGAAAATTCGTAAAATCCTTCTAATATAAAAATCTTTTATGGAGAAAGTATTTCGGATTTTTGCACGATAAATAAGCCTGATAATTAAAAAACCGCTCAAAACAAAAAACATATAAACCGCCTCCAAACCACGGTGATAGATGGGAAGTCCATCAAAATAAGGCAGTCCCTGATTGGCGGAAAGTTGGGGCAAGTGAAAGAGCAACACGAAGGAAGCGAGAAAAAACCGCAATGGGTCCAAATTGGGTAACCTGTTCAATTTTCAGTTTTTACAGTCCAAAAATACATATATTTATTGAATGAATTTTTTAGCCCACATCTATCTCTCTGGCAACGAAGAAGGCATTATTATTGGTAATTTTATTGCAGACGGTATTAAAGGAAAACGGTATCAAAAGTTTCCTCCTTCCATCGCAAAAGGAATTTTGCTGCACCGAGCTATAGACACCTTTACGGACGCGCATCCTATTGTGCACCAAAGTACGGCTCGGCTTCACAAAAATTATAGCCATTACAGTGGAGTTATTGTGGATATACTTTACGACCATTTTTTGGCGAAAAACTGGAACAAATATTCAGATGAACCTTTGGATGAATACGTGCAAGATTTTCATGAACTGTTGCGGAAAAATTTCACCATACTTCCCGCTAGAATTCAGAAAATGATGCCTTATATGATTGCTGATAATTGGCTGCTGAGCTACGCCACCGTTGAAGGTATAAGTAAAATTTTGGCTCAAATGAACGTGCGTACCAAAGGGGTTTCAAAAATGAATTTGGCCGTTGCGGAACTCGAAGAATTTTATGAGGAATTTGAAGCTGAATTCACTTCCTTTTTTGAAGAATTGATATCCTTTTCCAAACAAAAACTTAACGAACTATGAAGCTCTCCTATCTGTTTTTAATTTCTCTTTTACTTTTTTCCTGCAAAGAAAAACCCAAAGCACAAACTCCGGTTGAAAAAACCACAGTCGAAATAAAAAAACCCGTCATTGCCGACAGCGCAATGGTAGTTTCCGCACGTGCTGAAGCTTCAAAAATAGGCGCCGAAATCCTCAAACTCGGCGGTAATGCTTTTGATGCGATGATTGCCACACAAATGGCTTTGGCACTCACTCATCCCAACGCCGGAAATATTGGCGGTGGCGGATTTATGGTTTATAGAACCCAATATGGGGAAATCGGTTCCTTGGATTTTCGGGAAAAAGCACCGTTGGCCGCAACAAGGGATATGTATTTGGATAAAGCAGGCAACTTCATTCCGGAAAAAAGCACAGATGGCGGTCTGGCTGTTGGCGTACCAGGAAGTATCGCAGGAATTTTTGCGGTTCATGAAAAGTTTGGTTCACTCCCTATGGAAATTCTCCTCAAACCTGTGATAGATCTTGCCAACACAGGTTTTGTAATTACCCCAAAACAGAAGGCACGTTTTGATGAATTTAAAGAACAATTTGAAAAAATAAACGGGGAATCTTCCATTTTCACTGACGTTTATGAAGCAGGAGATACTTTAAAAAACATAGCACTTGCCAATACCCTCACTAAAATTTCAAAAAATGGACGTGCAGAATTTTATGCTGGTGAAACGGGAAGGAAAATGATCAATTTCCTAAAGAAAAAAGGAGGAATAATTACACAACAGGATTTGGACGCTTATGAAGCCGTTTGGCGCGAACCATTGGTTTTTAAATATAAAGATGTAAAGCTTATTTCCATGGCGCCCCCTTCAAGTGGTGGCATTTGTCTTTCACAGATTCTACAAATGCTTGAACCTTTTCCGCTTTCTGAGTACGGACACAATTCAATGAAATATATTCAAGTTTTGGCAGAAGCTGAAAAACGTGCCTATGCTGACAGAAGCGAATATTTGGGCGATCCCGATTTTGTGGATATTCCCGTAGACTCATTGCTTTCAAAAAATTATCTTTCCCAACGGATGAAGGATTTTTCATTTGAAAAAGCAACGCCTTCCGAGGAAATAAAACCCGGAAAAATAAGTGGTTATGAAAGTATGGAAACCACGCATTATTCCATAGTCGATAAATTTGGAAATGCGGTTTCAGTCACAACAACCCTAAATGCTTCCTACGGCTCAAAACTTTATATCTCAGAACTCGGTTTCTTTTTAAATAATGAAATGGACGACTTTAGCGCCAAGCCTGGAACGCCAAATATGTTTGGTTTAATTGGCGGGGAGGCAAACGCCATTGCGCCACAGAAAAGAATGTTAAGCTCGATGACACCTACCATTGTTGAAAAAGACGGAAAGTTATTAATGATTCTGGGCACACCGGGCGGCTCCACAATTATTACTTCAGTGCTGCAAACATTTCTGAATGTTTATGAATTTAACATGAACATGCAAGAAGCCGTGAATGCACCGCGTTTCCATCACCAATGGATGCCTGATGTTATTTTGTTTGAAGAAAATGGTTTTTCTTCAAACATAGCAAAGGAACTTGAAACAAAAGGATATTTTTCCAATACTGAAATATTGCCAGAAATTGGCAATGTGGATGCTATTTTGATTTTACCGAATGGCAAACTTGAAGGAGGTGCCGATAAACGTGGTGATGATACTGCTATTGGATATTAAATTTAAAACTGTTATTGAACGCTTAAACGAAATCTTGTGCATTACATCGAAAGGTGTATATTTGGCTCGCAAAAAAGGTTAGATTTGAGGGAATTAACCAAGGATTTTAACAAATTAGATTGAGACTTTTTAAACAACCTATTCATATTCGCTTTTGCGGAAGCTTAAATAATGTTTTATTTATCTCTTGTTGCAAAATTAATCACTCCACTTTTGCAATAAATTCTTTTTGTCGTGAAAATCTTTTTAGAATTACCTCTTCGCCGTAATTGGCGATGTTTAGCCTATGAGTAATAAATCTTTTCCAAAGGATTTGTATTCCATTATCGCCTTGGCAATAAGTGGGGCGCTATGTGTACTTCTAATATTTCTGCTATACCACAAAAGTGAAAACACATTAGGTTTTGAAACTATTTTAAAAAGTTTAACTACTATTTTCATTGCGGTAAGCGGTTTCTTATCGGCAATCTTAATGGTTTTTTTGGCAGCTTCAGCCATGACTTTAAAATCAAACAAGGCCAAAATAATTACCAAAATAAGCAAGAC
>JBBQUI010000128.1:0-7999 GCA_038212575.1 Flavobacteriales bacterium | reverse complement strand
GGAAGTAAGAAAATTACTGAAAGAAAAAATCACAGCTGAAAACGTGGTCACTGAGGTAGCATTTTTTCAAAAACCAATCAATAAATCCTTTGAAAGAACTTACGGTTGGGCTTGGCTTTTAAAACTTTCAGAAGAGCTGCATAATTGGGACGACCCCATGGCGCGGAAACTGGAACAAAACCTTAAACCGTTGGCAACTATCATTATGCTTCGTTATAAAGAATTTTTGCCCAAATTAAATTACCCAATCCGCGTTGGAGAGCATACCAATACGGCCTTCGGACTGTCATTCGCTTATGATTATGCAGAAACAGTGAACGATTTGGAACTGAAGCAGCTAATTGAAAAACGCGCAAGAGATTTTTATTTCAATGACGAGAATTGCCCAATAACTTGGGAACCCAGCGGCTATGATTTTCTTTCACCCTGTCTGGAAGAAGTAGATATTATGCGGCGCATACTTTCTTCCGAAGAATTCACGAGTTGGATGGATACTTTTTTACCACAACTTGCTGATGAAAACTATTATTTGAAAGTAGGGGAGGTAAGCGACCGCACCGATGGAAAACTGGTGCATCTGGACGGATTGAATTTCAGCAGGGCCTGGGTTTTTTACAGTTTGGCAAAACAATATCCAAAATACAAACATCTTCAAAATCTTGCCAATGAGCATGTGGCATATTCATATCCCAATCTTGTTGGTGATAGTTATGAAGGCGGACACTGGCTTGGCAGCTTTGCGATATATGCGCTGAATACGTTGCACGGAAAATAGTTTAATGGGTACGGTTTTCCTTTAAATATTCCCGTTTTATTCCCTGTTGCAGAATTTCAGGTGTTAAGGTTTCAGTTTTTTCACTTAGCACTTTTAAGCAGCAAAATTGAATGATGTTCAAAATATTAGAACCGGAAAGTTCGGATTTTTTTGAGCCAATGGGTCAATAGCCCATTTTTGTAAGAGCTTATGAAAGTGGATTTTCCGCGGTTTTCAGTTCCAAATATTTTGAAATTTGATTTTTTACTATTTCAATTGTTTCGTAAATCATTTGTGAGGAACCCTAAAGAATGAAATTTAAATATATACATCTAATATACTATACAACAGTATTTTACCGAATATTTGAGGGGGTTTTTCACTATTTTTTAAATAGGAAAACCCTTACAGGCATATAGGAAAAACCCTTTTTTTAAAGGGGTTTTTCCCTGTTTATTTGTTTTATAAAATGCTTATTTGATTGTTTTTGCTACATTAGTCCACACTAAACCAATAAATTAATTTCAATTATGTCAAAACCATCAAACTGTATTACCGTAGCAGAAGCAAGACAACTGCAAAATAACTGGGTAGCAACGCGCGCCGTTGATATTGAGCAGGCCATGGGCTCTGCTGATACCCGAGAATTTTTATTCAGCGTTGCTGAACTTCAGCAGTTTTTAGATTATATAAAAGCAGGAACCGGTATGGGTGCACAAGCGGGCGTTCGCATCTATTTTGCTGCTTACGACAATGATATCTCTGACAAAGCGACAGTATTTTTAGCTCCAACTTCTGGGGTTACAGCAGGTTCGCCCAATAATTATAGCTTGGAACCTTTAAATAAAGGTATTACAGGATTTCCTCCTACAAATTATTGATTCAGTGATAGCCCAATTACTAATAAACTTTTTTGAAATTATAGCATTTCTTACCGGAATATTTTATTATCAGAAAAATAAAACCAAACCTACTTTATATCTGGTTTGGTTTTTAGGGATAACTGTATTTTCGGAACTTTTTGGTTGGTATGCATTTTTTGTAGAGACTGGATTTTTACATTTTTTAAAAGGAACACCTTTCGAGACAAATTACTGGTGTGGGAATATTTATTCCTTAATAAGCTACTTATTATACATAAATTATTTCAAGTGGTATTTATCAACTAAAGGATCAATAACTATTATCAATTGGGTTTCGATTGTGTTTTTGGTTGTGAGTATTTTGGAAATTATTTTTTCAGGAGGCTACTTTGTAAAATTTATGCCAATCTCCAATATCCTTGGGACATTGTTCGTTTTCTTAAGCATCTCTTTTTATTATTTGGAATTGTTGAAAAGCGATCAAATATTGCAGGTGCACAAAAGCTTGCCTTTCTATGTATCAGTTGGGGCATTGATTTTTCACCTTTGTACAACTCCCTTATTTCTCTATAGCTCATATTTAAGTAATTCTATTGACCCTGGCTTTGTCAGTTTATATAAGCAGATTATCTTTGGTAGCAATTATTTATTATATTCTATCTACATCGCAGGATTTATAATATGCTCACGGAAAAAGGCCCCTTACTTCCCCAGGAAAAACTTTTAATAGTTTACTTTATTGCAGTACTGTTGTTCTTCACGGTTTTTGCAGTTGTTTTTGTTATCGCTTTTCAACGTCGAAAGAATAAATTTTTAAAAGAACGCTATGAAGCCGAGCAACGCTACCAGCGTGAACTTGCAGATTCGCAGATAGAAATTCAGGAGCAAACGCTTAAAAACATCGCTTGGGAACTTCACGACAATGTGGGACAGTTGCTTTCAGTGGCTAACATTCAATTGAATGTTTTAATGAATGCTGTCCCTGAATCCTTTTACGACCAAATAAATGAAACGAAAGGCATCGTGCAGGAAACCGTGCAGGAAATACGTTCGCTTTCAAAAGTGCTCAACAACGATGTGGTTCTTAAAAATGGACTATTGGCGTCGCTGCAAGTGGAACTTGACCGTTTTAGACGATTGGGCTATTTGGACGCTTCATTAAAAATAACGGGAGATATAATACCAATAAACAGCGCCAGCGAGATTATTGTTTTCCGAATTCTTCAAGAATTTCTGTCAAATGTTTTGAAGCATGCAAGAGCTTCTAAATTATTCGTACATTTAGATTATAAAGAAAAAACACTGGATATATCAGCAATTGACGACGGTGTCGGTTTTGATACTTCAGTAAAAACAGACAGTTCGGGAATGGAAACCATGGGCAGCCGGGCCGCACTTGTAAATGCAGATTTTTCAATTGTTTCTGAAATAGGAAAAGGCACCAAATTATTTTTAAGTTACCCATATAAAAATACACGATGAATAAAGAAGGCATACATACTGTTGTAGTCGTTGATGACCACTCCCTTTTTGCCCGTTCATTGGAAAAACTCATCAATTCCTTTTCAAACTTCAGGGTACTTTTTCACGCAAAAAACGGTGTGGAACTGCAAGACCGTATTAATAAAGGAGAAAAGTTGCCCGATATAATTTTGCTCGATATAAATATGCCCGTGATGAACGGGTATGAAACGGCTGAATGGATTATGGAAAATCATCCGAAAATAAAAATTCTGGCCCTTTCTATGGAAGATGATGAGCAAACAATTCTTAAAATGCTGCGCAAAGGTGCAAAAGGATACTTACTGAAAGATATTAACCCAGAAATTTTGAATACCGCATTGAAGGAATTAATGGAAAAAGGATTCTATCATTCAGAGAAAGTTTCTGAAACTTTGTTACATTCCATTAGCCCCGATGAAGAAGGAATAATTATGAATTTTAAAGAAAATGAACTCATCTTTATCCAGTTAGCCTGTTCGGAAATGACTTATAAAGAAATAGCCGATGTAATGGGCTTAAGCCCCAAAACCATTGATGGCTATCGGCAAGATCTTTTTAAACGGCTAAAAATTAAAAATAGGGTAGGGTTGGTAATATTTGCGCTAAAGAAAAATTTAATAAAAATTTAATTGCAGGCATTCCAAACCGCATCGTCGGGTGTGGACGATTCAATAGTAATTTCTTCTTTTTGGACTGGATGTGTTAACGTCAACTTTTTTGCGTGAAGGTGAATGCTTCCGTCCGCATTACTTCTGTCAAAGCCATATTTTAAATCGCCCTTTATTGGACATCCAATGGCCGAAAGTTGTGAGCGGATTTGATGGTGCCTTCCTGTTTCAAGAACAATTTCCAGTAAATAATAATTGTCCAGTTTTTTAAGAATTTTATAATGTAGAACCGCCTTTTTGCTTTCCGGTACTTCTTTTATGTGGGCGTAGGATTTATTCTGCTTTGGGTTTCTTTTTAAATAATGTGTCAGTGTATCTTCCGTTTTGGGAGGAACATTTTTAACGATTGCCCAATAAATCTTTTCCGTTTCCCTTTCGGAAAACATTTTGTTAAGTCGCGCCAATGCTTTTGAAGTTCTTGCAAAAACCACAATCCCGCTCGTAGGGCGGTCCAAACGATGCACAACTCCTAAAAATACCGCGCCCGGCTTATTATATTTTTCTGCAATATATTCTTTTACAACTTCGGAAAGGGGGGCATCGCCCGTTTTGTCGCCCTGCACAATATCGCCCGGTCGTTTGTTGACCACAATCAAGTGATTGTCTTCAAACAAAACCTGAAGATTGTCTTTGGTGCTATGTGGATTGGATTGTTGGATTTTTAGTTTTTTGGATTCTTGGATTGCTGGATTGCTCGATTTTTGGATTAGTCTAAATATCTAAAAATCCAGCAATCTAACCATCTAATACTGTTCGCTATCATTTGGAAAATCACCGCTTTTCACATCGGCACTGTATTGACTGAAAGCGTTTTTCATTTCAGTATATAAATCCAGATATCTACGCAGAAAACGCGGATTGAATTCGTGGGTCATTCCAATCATATCGTGCGTTACCAAAACTTGACCGTCCACATCATTTCCTGCGCCAATACCGATTACGGGAATGCTTATTCTTTCAGCAACTTCTTTGGCTAATTTAGCTGGAACCTTTTCCAAAACAACTGCGAAACAGCCAGCTTTTTCTAGTAAAATAGCATCCTCAATCAATTTTTCGGCTTCTTCTTCCTCTTTCGCACGTACTGTATAAGTTCCGAATTTGTAGATGGATTGCGGAGTTAATCCTAAATGGCCCATGACGGGAATTCCGGCATTCAAAATTCGCTTTATTGATTCTTTTATTTCTTTTCCGCCTTCAAGTTTTACGGCATGTCCACCGCTTTCTTTCATAATTCTGATGGCTGACCGAAGTGCTTCTTTTGGATCGCTTTGGTAGCTTCCGAAAGGCAAATCCACAACAACTAAACTTCTTTCTATGGCACGAACTACAGAAGCTGCATGATAAATCATTTGGTCTAAAGTTATTGGTAGAGTAGTTTCGTGTCCCGCCATTACATTTGAGGCCGAATCGCCTACCAAGATCACATCTATTCCAGCGCTATCCACAATTTTCGCCATCGTAAAATCATAAGCTGTGAGCATCGAGATTTTTTCGCCTTTCTTTTTCATATCCACCAAAGTTTTGGTGGTGATACGCTTGTATTCTTTTTTGGCTGTTGACATATTTCTTAAAAATAAATATATTAAAGTGTAAAAATACTATTTTTGAGTAGTAACCAATTAAATTTTTTAATTATGAAATATACATTGTTTCTTTTTTCAATGTTTATGAGTACTGTAGGCTTTTCTCAAGAAGCATTGTCCACTGCAAATGGAAAGATAATTGTTGATATTTTCATGGATGGCTATCAAGCGGGCGATACTTTAAAGATGAAATCTGTTATGCATGCAAATATGACTATGAATCGTGCATATTTGAGTAGAGAACAGGAAAATATTTTGATGTTTATTAAATCTTCAGATTTACTTAAGTATGCAGCAACAACTGGAAAAGAGCAGGTATGGGAGGAGAAACTTACCGATTATATTGTAAACAGCGACGGCAATGTTGCTCATGTTTGGGCCTCCTATGAATATTTTAAGGATGGAAAATTCAGCCATTGTGGCGCAAATTCTTTTACATTAGTCTATACGGATGAAAGTTGGAAAATTTTGAATATTATAGATTCCATACGCATTGGGAGCTGTAATAAAGAATAAATTCCTTTTTTAACAATCGCTAATATTCACTTGAACGGCTAATCCACCTTCACTGGTTTCTTTATATTTTGAAGTCATATCCTTTGCAGTTTCCCACATAGTTGCAATCACTTTGTCAAGTGGAACTTTTGCTTTGGAAGGGTCGCTGTCCAAAGCCATTTCACAAGCGTTGATGGCTTTTATGGCGCCCATTGCATTGCGTTCTATACAAGGAATTTGTACCAAACCGGCAATGGGGTCGCAGGTCATCCCAAGGTGATGTTCCATTGCAATTTCGCTGGCCATTAAACATTGCTCTGGTGTTCCGCCCATCAGTTCACATAGCGCGCCGGCTGCCATTGAGGATGAAACACCAATCTCTGCTTGGCAACCGCCCATAGCTGCGGAAATGGTGGAGCCTTTTTTGAAAATACTTCCAATTTCGCCTGCGGTGAGCAAAAATTTACGGACATCTTCAAAATTGGCATCATGGTTTTCAATTACCATATAATACATCATCACAGAAGGAATTACGCCTGCGCTTCCGTTTGTGGGAGCAGTAACCACGCGTCCCAATGAAGCATTTACTTCGTTTACGGCAAGTGCAAAACACGAAACCCATTTCAGGATTTGCCGAAATTTAACTTCTGTGTTTCTTATTGCGGCAATCCATTCCTCGACATTGGTGTATTTGTTATCGCCAATTAGGTTTTTGTTCATCTCGAAAGCTCGTCGTGTAACGTTGAGCCCTCCGGGCAAAATGCCTTCAGTGTGAGCACCAACGTACATTGAATCCAGCATTACATCCCAGATTTTCTTTAGGCCGTCGTTTATTTCAGCTTCGCTTCGCAGTGATTTTTCGTTTTCTAAAACTATTTCCGAAATACTTTTCCCTTCAGCTTTGCAGTATGCCAAAAGTTCCGTTCCCTTTTCAACGGGGAAGAGGAATCGGGCAAATTTTGCCAGTTTTATTTTCTTGCGTTTTCGATCTTTTTTTATCACAAATCCCCCACCAATTGAATAAAACGAAGAAGATTTTTTTGAACCGTCTTTTAATGTTGCCTTAAAAGTCATTCCGTTGGGATGGAACTCTAAAAACTTTCGGTTGAAGATGATATTTTGCTTCGGAAAAAACGGAACTTCCAATTCGCCGTTCAATTTCAATTTATTTTCAGAATTGATAAAATCAATTTCCTGTTCAATGTTTTCAATAGGAAAAGTTACAGGGTCAAAACCCGAAAGGCCCAACATCAACGCAAGATCAGTGGCATGACCCTTTCCGGTAAGTGAAAGGGAACCATAAAGATCCACTGAAATTTCTACTACTTCCTCAAACTGGTTTTTCTCTTTCAGTTCACCAATCCACCGCAACGCGGCGCGCCACGGACCCAAAGTGTGCGAACTTGATGGCCCGACACCAATTTTTAGCATATCGAAAACGCTGATACTTTCCATAAATTCAATCTTAATTCAAACCTAAGAAATTTTGCGTTATCCCACTAAACCGATAGCATTAATTGTTTATAATATTTATTGGAAATAATCCACAAATTAGGAAATATTCCTATTTTTGAAGAATGGAAATCTTCACTTCGGGGAAACTCACAAAAGTAAAAAGCAGGCACGAGCCGGGCGTTTCAAAACAGACTGGTTTTGCAAGCCCGGCCACACATTATTTGGAACCAACCATTGATTTGAACCAAGAACTAGTTGTAAACCGCGATGCTACTTTTTTTGTACGGGTTGATGGAAACGCTTTTCAAGAACACACTATTCTCGATAAAGACGTACTGATTATTGATCGTTCGTTATCTCGAAATTTTGATGCCTTGGCACTTGTGATTAAAGACGGCGAATTTAAAATACAACGAATTCCCTTTGGTTTTTCAGAAGAAGAAATCACCGTTTGGGGAATTATCACTTATATAATCCATTACGTCCGATGATTGCATTGGTAGATTGCAATAGTTTTTACGCCTGCTGCGAGCAGGTTTTCCGTCCCGATCTTTTGGGCAAACCCGTTGTGGTTTTAAGCAATAATGACGGTTGTGTGATTGCTGCAAATAAAGAAGCAAAAGCGATTACGGACATCCCAATGTTTGAGCCGGTTTTCAAAATAAAGGATCAGTTGAT
>JBBQUI010000127.1:0-8034 GCA_038212575.1 Flavobacteriales bacterium | reverse complement strand
GCCATTAATGTTTCGCGGTCGAATTTGCTTTGAAGGAGGTTTCGTATTTCATCGTTTTCCTTCATTTGGCGGAGTTTTTTCATCTGTCTCGGTCGCTTTCCGAAAACGTTATAGAGGAAATCTGCTGGATTAAAAATGGAGCTGAGTACTTTGCTGACTGCGCCGGGCTGATTGCTTCCGCCTTCGTAGCCTGTGTTCAGGCCCGAAATTCTGTAACGGTAATTATCATAAATGGGAATTAATTTGGCATCAATTTCAACGTAACCGGTTAGTTGAACGGGTTTAATTACAACTTCTTCCAAAGCGATACCGAGCTCGGTCATTTTCACTTTGATATCGCCAAACCTAAGCCAGTCATTGGTAACGCGAACGCGTATGGATTTAAAACCCAAATAGGAAAAAAACAGTGTGTCGTTTACCGCAGCTTTAATGGTGAACTCCCCTTTTTCATTCGTGGTCGTTCCCTTCACCTGATTTAGGTTTACAATGTTTACGTTTTCCATCAGTTTGTCGTCCGCATCGTTCATTACGGTTCCCTTGATGGTGTTATTATCTTGGGCAAAGGAGTTTGCGGCGATAAAGAGAAGGGCAATAAGTAGGATATATTTTTTCATAATTATTATGAGATTGTCCGATCTGATATATTAAAAAAACAATCTAAGACAAATTTTTGTTTGCCCCAACCCTAAAGAGAACAAAAATTTTTAATTCCAACTCAATTTTAATAGAAGCCCACCCTTTAGGGAAGGGGGTAAAGGCTCATTCATTTTAATATACGGAAAAATTTCACTGGGGGTGAAACGTTCCTTTCTTTTTCAATTTTTTCAGGTTACTGAGCGCATCCGAAGTATTAATGTTTCTTTTACGCCCCCAAACCATTCGTCTTTTAAAATGCTTAAAACAATGCTATCGCGTCTTCCTTTTGGGGCTAAGCAGTTGCTTCGCAATATTCCTTCCACGGTGCAACCAATGCTTTTCATTGCGGCAATACTTCGCGCATTTTTTGCATCTGCACGAAACTCTACACGGTCTATGCCAAGTTTTTCAAAAGCGAATTCAAGCAGCAATATTTTGCACTGTTTGTTTAGGCCAGTGCCTTGAAATTCCTTGCCGTACCAAGTGTAACCTAATTGCACGGTATTGTGGTTTTTTTGAAAATCATAGAAACGGGTGCTGCCTGCAACTTGCTGGGTACGCTTGTCGAAAACAATAAAGGGGTATGAAGTTTCTTCTTTTCTACCGCTCAAAGCGAAGTCAATATAGGTTTTTAAATTCTCCAAACCATCAGCGGGTTGAAGGGAATATTTCCAAAGTTCGGGCTGTTGTTCTGAAAAATGTAGAAGTTTATCAATGTCTTGATGGTGCAACGGATTGAGCCGCACAGTTTCGTTTTCCAGTATATGTTCCTGCAGAAAGTTGAAGGTTTGCATAAGACTAATAAAATACGGGCCTCGTTATAAAAGGCCCGTAAATATAATTATATAGACGTTAAAGTAGTACTAAATTTTAATCTTTTGAAAACGAAATTGAAATCGAAATCGAGGATTAGGGATTAGAAAATTTTCAACGAAACTTTTAACTTATAAACTTCTCAACTCATCGACTAATCAACTCATCAACTCATTATTCCTTTCTTCTGCGCCTGCCGCCAGTACCTTTGGTCTCTGGGCGTTCACTGCCTCTTCGGCTTTTGCCCTTGAAAGCTGGTTTGTCACTGCTGCCAGAACCGCCGCCGCTTCGTTTTTTAAAACTGCCTTTGCGTTCACCACGATCTCCGCGGTCTCCTCCTCTGTCTCCTCTATCACCACGGTCGTTTCTGTCGCCTCTTCTTTTACCACGATCGCGATCGCGTCCACCGCCACCACCGCCGCTTCTGCCTTTGCTGCGACCAGTGTCTTTCGAGATTTCAATATTGATCTGTCTTCCTTCAAGTTTAAAATCCTTGAAAATACCCATCACCAATTCTTGATGCGTTGTGTCTGTGTTGAAAAACGAGAAACTGTCTTTTACGTCAACTTTATAGACATCGTCCTTTCCTAATTGCAGCAAATCGCGAAGGAAATCCTTCAAACTCATCCAATCGAAATCGTCTTTGCTTCCAATGTTTAAGAAATAGCGAGTGCTGTCTTTATTATCTTCTTCTGAAAAATTGCGTTCGCCGCCCCCGGAAATATTGAGGTCTTTACTGTTCTTGTAGTAATTCAAGAAACGTGTAAATTCTACCGAAAAGACCTTTTGAATAAGTTCCTCTTTGGAAAAATCTGCCAATACCTCGTTTATATTCGGAAGATATGCGTCAATTTCGTGATTTATTTTGGTGTCTTTAATGCTGTTTGCCAAGTGAAACATCTGCACTTCACAGATTTCCATTCCCGAAGGAATTTCCTTTGAAATGAATTTCTTTTGGATCATCTTTTCAATAGTATGGATTTTCCGCACTTCACTTTTTGAAACGATTACCATAGAAATCCCAGTTTTTCCGGCACGACCGGTACGGCCGCTACGGTGAGTGTAGATTTCAGTTTCGTCAGGTAATTGGTAGTTTATTACGTGTGTAATATCGTCCACATCAATTCCACGGGCGGCAACATCTGTTGCCACAAGCATTTGGATTTGGCGTGCGCGGAAGGATTTCATTACCGTATCGCGCTGGCTTTGGCTTAAATCACCGTGAAGTGCCGCGGCGTTGTAGCCATCATCAATAAGTTGTTCGGCAACTTTTTGGGTATCGCGTTTTGTTCTACAAAAAATTACAGAGAAAATTTCTGGGTTTGCATCAGCCAAACGTTTTAGTGCGCTGTAACGATCGCGGGCATTCACTAAATAATATTCGTGAGAAACCTGATCTGAACCTACGTTTTTGGTTCCAACGGTAATTTCCACGGGAGTGTGCATAAATCTCTTTGCAATTGTGGAAACTTCTTTCGGCATCGTTGCACTGAAAAGCCAAGTGCTTTTCTCTTTTGGCGAATGTGAAAGAATTTCAGTGATGTCTTCATAAAAGCCCATGTTGAGCATTTCATCTGCCTCATCGAGAACACAATAATCAATTTTAGAAATATCAACCAAACCACGGCCAATCATATCTTTCATACGGCCCGGCGTGGCAACGATTATCTGCGAGCCTTTTTTAATCTGGCGCGCTTGGTCGGTTATACTCGCACCACCGTAAATAGCGGTTACGTTAAGCCCCGGCATATACTTGCCATAGCTTATCATTTCGTTTGTAATTTGAAGGCAAAGTTCGCGTGTTGGCGAAAGGATAAGACCTTGAGTTGTACGACTCTTTACGTCAATTTTTTGCAACATTGGAAAACCAAATGCTGCGGTTTTGCCAGTTCCTGTCTGCGCTAAGGAAACCATATCGGTTTCGCGCTCTAAAAGGATTGGGATTGCTTTTGCCTGTACTTCTGAAGGGGTTTCAAAACCCATGTCGGCGATGGCTTTTAGAAGATGTTCTTCCAAGCCGAGTGCTTTAAATGCTGTCATTTTATTAAAATATAGTTTTTATATGTGTGCTAACGGGAAGCTACTGGACATATAAAAAACGGACAGCTTCACTATAACACTCCTCACCCTGAGGATTTTTTCTTTGAAATCTAAAGTCTATTAACCTCAGATTTTTCAAGGCGCAAAAGTAGTGCTTTATTTATGAAATACGATATACGATTGTAGATTTTTTTTTGATTAGTGCTGGTTGACTGATGACGGATGTAAACATCAATCGTATATCGTCAATCTAAAATCGTAAATCAATTAGAGAGATAATCAATCAACTGTCGCATAGCCTTTCCGCGGTGGCCTATTTCGCTTTTTTGCTGGAGGGACATTTCTGCAAAAGTTTTATCTAATCCTTTTGGCTGAAAGATTGGGTCGTAACCGAAGCCGGATTCGCCCCGAAATTCTTTGATTATTTCGCCTTCGCAGATACCCAAAAACATAATTTCTGAATGATTGATTGAAAGGGCAATGGCGGTTTTAAAACGGGCGCTTCGACCCTCCTTTCCATCCAAGTTTTTCAGCAGTTTTTCCATATTTGCTTGCGCATTGTTTGCAGGCCCAGCGTATCGTGCACTGTAAACTCCGGGCTCATTGTTTAGGGATTTTACTTCCAGACCCGTATCGTCCGCAAAGCAATCTAAATTATAATTATCACGGACGTAGTTTGCTTTTAAAATCGCATTGCCTTCAATGGTGTTAGCGGTTTCTTCAATGTCTTCGTTGCAGCCGATGTCGTCAAGACTCAGTAATTCAATGTGGTTTGGAAGCATTGCTTTTACTTCTATGAATTTGTTTTTGTTATGGGTGGCGAAGACGAGTTTCATTTAGATTTACGATTTTAGATTGTCGATTTTTGATTTTTTCATTTGTCTTCCTGAGCGCAGTCGAAGGATTGAATTTTATTTGGAATTTGGTGCTTGTGAATTGGAATTTTCAGAATTATACCGCTCAATTATCTCATCCGAAGCCTTAATCGTTTTCTTCAACCATTGCATTTCAAGTTCAAACTTTTCTTCTTTGGAAAGCTGCCAGTTTACATTGCTCTGTTTCATTTTTGTAACCACGCTTTGCAAAATAATTGCCGCAGAAACCGAAATATTCAAACTCTCCGTAAAACCGTACATCGGGATTTTTAAGAAACCATCGGCTGCATCCATCACTGTATCGCTTAGACCATCGCTCTCTTTTCCAAAGAAAAAGGCGCTCTTTTTTGAAACATCAAAATCGTGGAGCATTGTGGAATTATCGTGAGGCGTGGTTGCTATAATTTGATAACCGCTACTTTTTAGATTTGAAATACAAGTTTTTATGGAACTGTACCTTTTAAAATCGACCCATTTTTGGGCGCCCATCGCGATTTCCTTGTCAATCCGCTTACTCACTTTTTCCTCCACCACGTGCAAATCCTGAATGCCAAAAACATCGCAGGTTCGCATTACCGCGCTGGTGTTGTGTAGTTGGTAAACATCTTCGGTAACCACGGTGAAATGGCGTGTTCTTTCAGAAAGCACTTTTTGAAAAAGGTTTTTTCTGCGCTCGGTGAGGTAGGTTTGAAGGTGATTTAATAATGCTAATTCCAAAGAAAATAATTAATTTTAAGCGAAGATAAGTATTAGTGTTCAGTTGACAGTTGCAGTGGGCAGTAGAAAATTCTAAAATCTCACGTCGAAAATCTCACATCGAAAAATGAAAATAGCAGTACTCACAGGCGCCGGCGTAAGCGCAGAAAGCGGAATCAAAACTTTTAGGGACAGTGACGGACTTTGGGAAGGCCACGACGTGATGGAAGTTGCCTCGCCCGAAGGTTATGCTCGCAACCCTGCTGTAGTACTGGATTTTTACAATCAGCGCCGAAGACAACTTTTAACGGTTCAGCCTAATGCCGCACATATTGCATTGGCAGAACTTGAAAAAAATCACGATGTTACAATCATAACCCAAAATGTGGATGATCTGCACGAACGAGCTGGAAGTACAAATGTTATCCACTTGCACGGCGAATTATTGAAAGTACGTAGCACCTTTGATGAAGACTTAATTTTAGATTGGAAAGATGATTTGAACCTTGGCGATTTTTGCGAGCACAATCACCAACTGCGCCCGCACATTGTTTGGTTTGGCGAAATGGTGCCAATGATTGAAGTGGCGGCGGAAGTAGTTGAAAAAGCAGATGCGGTGATAATTGTTGGAACTTCAATGCAAGTTTATCCAGCTGCTGGCTTGGTGCAATATGCGAAAAATGATGCCCAAATTTATTTTGTGGACCCAAAGCCGTCCATTTCAGAAAGTAAAAGAATTTCGGTTTTTGCTGAATATGCATCGACCGGTGTTCCAAAAGTTGTTGAACTTTTAAAAAAATGAATTATGCTTCCCCTAGATTTAAAGGAAAAATTGATGGAAGTTGACCGCAGTCGTAAAAAAAGACAGGAAGTCGCTTCTTGGATAGTTAAAAAACCCCACTACGTTCGCGAAACCTTACAGTGGTGCTTTATACCCGAGAATGAATTTTTAGTTAAAGCTGCGTGGGTTTTGGAGATTATTTGTGAGCGCAAACCCGAACTCTTTTTTAAATATATGTATTTGTTTTTTGAACAGCTTCCCAATATTAGAGATGATTCGGCACTTCGCTCTTGTGCCAAAATCTGTGAGATGCTTTGTTATGAACATTATATGCTTAAATACACTTATTTAGGGAATATTTTGAGTAAAGACCAAAGAAAAATAATGACCGAATGTTGTTTTAATTGGCTAATTACAGACCAAAAAGTTGCTTGTCAAGCTCCTGCGATGGGAGCTCTTTATTATTTGGGGGAAGATAAATTTGGAAAATGGATTTATCCCGAACTTCGGAATATACTCACTGAAAATGCACCAAACAAAAGTGCTGGCTACCAAGCACGGGCGCGAAAAATATTAAAACGAATTCCATAAATAGATTTAGCCATTTTTAAAATAATTATAAGCAGTCTCTCCAGCCACAGATATTTGTTATAGCTTTATGAATTAACAAACCAATCAATAAACCAAATAACAATTCTATGAAAAAATCTCTTTTAATTTTTGCGGCCATTGCTTCGATCGCTTTTTCTTCCTGTATAAATGATATTAAAAAAAATGGCTCAGAAGTGGCGCCAGAAGAAGCGGATAGTATGGAAAGCGATGTCAATTCTCCCGAAATTGCTTGTTATCGGTATATTTCCAAAAAAGACACCGTTTTGCTTCAAATGGAAAAAATGAATAATGATGTAGCTGGAACTCTGAGTTACAATTATTTTGAAAAAGATAACAACGACGGCACTTTTGAAGGAAAAATGATAGGCGACACTCTTTTCGTCGATTACACTTTTGGATCCGAAGGCTCCGTTTCAGTTCGGGAAGTTATGTTCGTCAAAAAAGGGAACAAGCTTGTGGAAGGCTTTGGCGAGGTGGAAGAAGTAAATGGGAAAATGAAATTTAAAAAGAATGAAAAATACACCTTCAATGATGCTATGCCTTTGGAAGAAATAAATTGTGATGAAGATTAATTTCAAATAAAAATCAATTATGACAAAAGAATATTGGATGAACCTACCCGTAAAAGATATGCAGCGTTCTAAAAAATTTTTTACGGAAATTGGTTTTTCATTCAAAACCGAACGCGAAACTGACACTATGACCGCACTCGTTGTGGGAAAAGCTGCCATGCCCATTATGTTTTTTGAAGAAAAAATGTTTGAACACGTGGTACAGAACAAAATTTCAAACGCATCAAAAGTAACGGAACTAATGATTTCCTTCGATGCGGAAAGCGAAAAAGAAGTAGATGAAATGGCTGAAAAAGTCAAGAAAGCAGGCGGAACTATTTTCAGTCAACCCCAAGAAATTCAGGGTTGGATGTATGGTTTCGCTTTTAGTGATTTGGACGGGCATCGCTGGAATATGCTTTTTATGGATATGGAAAAAATGCCGAGATAATGCAAATTTCAAAACCCAAAAATATTCAAGAATACATAAGCCAATTTCCAGAAAACAGTACTGGTATATTGGAACGCATCCGTAACACAATAAAGAGAGTTGCGCCAAACGCAGAGGAATCCATAAGTTATGGAATGCCTGCTTTCAAAATCCAAGGAAAACCATTGGTATATTTTAGCGGATACAAAAACCACATTGGTTTTTATGCGCTTCCTTCGGAAAACGAGGCTTTTCAAAAGGAACTTTCAAAATATAAAATAGGTAAAGGCTCCATTCAGTTTTCCTTAAAAGAACCAATTCCTTATAGACTAATCGAGAAAATAGTAAGTTTCAGAATACAGGAAATACAAGCAAAAACCAAAAAATAAAAATGCACGAACTTTCATTTGTCCATGCATTTTTTTATTGAAAAGTTTTCTGTATTAAGCGGTGTCCCGGGGTTGGTGCTTTTCCTGTTTTTGTTTTACCTGCGGGTTTACTTCTTTTCCGTGCGTGGCACCTTTATTAATTGCCTGCTCTTTTCTACTTTGCTTTTCCTGTTCAAGGTTTTTTTCATTCTTTTCCATAACTTTTATTTTT
>JBBQUI010000126.1:0-8161 GCA_038212575.1 Flavobacteriales bacterium | reverse complement strand
GCACTCCCCGCAGCATTTTTTCAACTAACTAATCATTTTAAATCATTTAGAATTATGAAAAGATTACTCTTTTTAGGACTTGCAATAGCCCTTTCATTTACCGCTTGCCAAAAACAGGAAAAGCGCTACACCCAACAATCGCCAGAAATTGACACTTATAAAAAAGTAATTGCTGATTATGAAAATCGCGATTGGGAAGCTTTGGCAAGCCATTATGCAGATACTGCAAAAATATTGAACAATGTAACAATGAAAGATGCGAGAACCATTGAGCAGGAAATAACAATGGGCAAAGAAGACGCCGGGCTTTTCGCTTCGTGGAAGTACCAACCAGAAAGTGTTGAATATGAAATGGTAATTACCGATAAAGGCCAAACTTGGGTAAACTTTTGGGGCTTATGGGAAGCTACATTATTGGCGAATAACAAAACTTACGTAATTCCGGCTCACATTACAGCTCAATTTATTGACGGGAAAATTGTTAGGGAAGATGGCTATTGGGATATTTCAAAAATTATGTTGGATATGCAGGCAATGCAAGAAACCGATAAAAGTTCCGCAGAAGAAAGTGAAATGAGCGGAGGCACAACCCCTGATTTAGAAGGAGGACAGTAATTACCCCAGACCCAACGGGCATTGCATGTGAGGATGTAGTCAACCCGTTAGGTCTATATTGAATATTTAGGATTAATAACTAAAAGATACCCGCCGGCGCGGGCATGAATTATGAAAACAGTAGGCATCATAGGCGGATCGGGCTTTATTGGAAGCTACATCACCAAGAAATTTTTGGAAGAAGGGTACAACGTGAAAGTATCCGTTACCGATATTAAAAAAAGCGAAAAGTACAAGCATCTCTTCAATCTTGAAAATTCAGACAACCTCAACATTAGCGCTCTAAAGGTTGAAGATTTGGAGGTTTTGAAAGACTTTATAAGTGATTGCGAAATTGTGGTTCACGGGGGCACGCCTTTTCAGCTTGACGTAAAAGATCCGCAAACGGAACTTTTTGACCCAACCATTAAAGGAACAGAGAATTTCTTGACAGCGGTAAGTGAAACCCCATCCATTGAAAAGGTTGTTATAATTGCTTCCGTTGCGGCGTATAATACAAATTTTCCGATGCCCGCAGGTGGAAAAACACCCCACGATACCTTTAGTGAAAATGACAAGCCCTTTATGAGCGAGGAAAGTCATCCGTATGCACAGGCCAAATTTCTTGCCAACCAAACCGTGGAAAAATTTATTTCAAAGCACCCAAACTTATCCTTTGAAATCACTTCTGTCTCGCCAGTTGGGGTAATGGGAAAATCCCTTTCTACTCGAGAAGATTCCACCTCTACAGGGTTGCAATTTCTGTTCAAAAATAAAATTGCTCCCAATCCATTTGTACAAATGCTCTATGACACCAATGCTGAGATGGCCATTGTAGATGTAGAAGATGTAGCCGAAGCTATTTTTAAAACTGCGACCATTTCAGGATTGCACGGCAAAAATTATTTGTTGAGCAGTGAAAGCTATCCCGTTTCAGATTTGAGCTTGATGCTGAACCACGAATCGCCAAAAAACAAAGGCATCATGATCTATAAAAACGATCTAGCTAGAGCAGATTTGGAGATTCAATTTAACCCAGTAGAAACCACGCTAAATGCGTATACCAAATAAAAATATCTAATGTGGAGCCCAGAACCCACTTTAAAAAACGGGGCAAAACCGAAAAGCCTTAAGAGTAGGAAAACTAAAAATTTAGATTATGACAACAGTTATTGGCCGTCACAAAGTAGGTGACTTTGACACATGGCTTAAAGGCCATCAGGACAGGGTAGCATTATTTGCTTCTTCAACCTCAGGTTTTAAAACGTTCCGGGATACTGATGATCCCAATTCCATCGTATTGGTCGTTGATGTAACCGACATGGAAAAATTTAAAGCCATGCTGGAAGACCCTGCATCTAAAAAATTACAGGAAAAGCATACCGTAATTAGACCCATTACCGTATCCATGCCGGTGGTTGTTTAACATTTTTAACCGAATACTAACTTAAAATTTAATGAAATGAAAACAGTAATAATGCAACACGAAGTGAAAAACTTTTCACAATGGAAATCAGTATTTGATGCGGATGAGCCAAATCGTGCCAAAGCGGGTCTCAAACTATTGGGGCTTTATACCTCCGTAACCAATCCAAATGATGTCACCATGATTTTTGAAGCTCCCGACGCTGAGATCGTGAAGGCATTTACCAGTGACCCGCGCCTAAAGGAGGCTATGGAAAAAGCGGGTGTAATTAGTGCCCCGGTTACAAGTGTACTGAATAAAATGTAAGACCCTTTAAAACAATGCATAAAAACTCTCTAGTCAATAAAGCAAAACAATTTAATACTAACCCGTTTCCAACTATGTTAGGAACAAAAAACAAAAAACAATGAATTTTTCAAATAAAAATCACGATCACCAAAAAAAGAATATTTGGGTCGTGAGTAAAACAACAATTCTATCGGTAATGATGCTAATAGCCTTCATTTCCACAGCACAAAAAAAGAACGGAACTATTTACAGTGACCATCCGGCCATTACCACAGTGGAGGCCATGACCCAAGCCTTTGTTAGTGGAGATACAGACAAGGTAGCCGGTTATCTATCCGATGATTTTAAGGCATACAACGGCACGAGCATCAACCCAAATGACAAGGGGCAGGACAAAGCTGCATTTTCTAATTCGGCTAAAAGCTGGAATAACAACCTCGATTATTTTTCAATAAGCCGTTCACCGGGAGCTTATCCCGATGCTTTAGAATATAAAGACGATAACCAAAAAGATGTGGTGTGGGTACAAACCTGGGAAGACATAAAAGGTGTGCAAAATAAAACAGGAGTTAAGGTTAACCAACCTATGCACCGATTGTTTGTAGTGAATAAAAACAATAAAATACAAACCATTATAACCTATAGCAACGACAATATTGGTTCAGAAATTCGCCAAAGTTATTCCGACAGGAAGAACGGTACCATCTATAACCATCACGAAAACATCAACACCGTTCGCAAAATGATGTATGCCATAGAGTTTAATGACTGGGACAAAGCTTACAGTTTTTATGATAAAGATGTACAGTTCATAGATTCCAGTTCACCCACCATGGAAAGCATTTCCTTAGCGGAACAAAAAGTGATAGACAAAAAGATTTTAGAGAAATATGACGTTGCCAGTATAGATATGGTAGGCTACCCAGATTATTTGGAATACGAAATGGGCGATTTAGGTTTAGTGCAGTCTTGGTGGAATATAAATTTAATTCGCAAAGCGGACAAAAAAGAGATAGTTCTGCCCATTTTTTACACGATGGAATTCAATGATGAAGGAAAAATAACTTCTGAAACAGCTTATTACAATGCAAAATTAATGGATTAGTCAATCAATCTTTTAATCATAAACTCCCCAGTTTATAAAACGAAATAATTCAATACTAACCCGTTTCCGCCTGAGGCGGAGACACAAATTAAACATTATGAGAAAATTAATTTTTACCCTGCTTTTATTGCCACTCTTGGCAATATCGCAAAACAGTACCGAATACGGAGTATTCGAAAATGCAGTGCTGACCCCCAATCCGTCCCAAATAACCCAGTTTGAAGCCGGCCTGGCGGCTCACAATAAAAAGTACCATGGAGAGGGTGCCTATGCCGCGCAGGTTTATTGGATTTCCAATGGACCCAATACCGGCAGTTATATGTGGATCATGGGCCCAACCACCTGGAGCGCCATGGACAACAGGCCCGCCCAAAAAGACGGCCACGATGCAGACTGGAATGCCAATGTACTTAAATACATCCTCCCCGAAGGCAACCAGACCTATTGGAGGGCAGTTCCAGAATCATCACGTTTTCCAAAGGATTTTACCATTAAAAATCTTTTGGTGGATATGTATGATGTAAAGCGGGGAAAAATGAAAGATGCAATGGCCTTGGTGGAAAAAATACACAAAGTGTACTCTGAAAAACTTCCGGACGATACCTACGGAATTTACACTAATGAATTTTCCAGCACTAAAGAGGGCAGGGACTTAGCCGTTGTTTCGTTTTATGACAAAATGGGACGGATAGGCCAAGACAATGGGATGGACAAGAAATTTGACGAAGTGAACGGCAAAGGAAGTTGGGACCAGTTTTTAAAGGACTGGTATGATGTTACCGAAGGCGGCGAATCTGAACTTTGGATATACCAACCAGATTTAAGCGGCGTAAGCGGCGATGTAAAAGCAACTCCACAAAAGTAAATTTCAGTGAAACGAAGGTTATGGTAAAAGCTTTGCGACTCTGCTTCTTTGCGTGCAATTTTTTTCTCGCAAAGTCGCAAAGTCGCGAAGATCCATAACAAAAAAATAAAATATAATGAAAACTGACGAAACACAATGGAGCAAGGATGAGCTGAAAATCTATATCCTTTTGCTCTGTGCAAAAGCGGATAAAATAGAGGACGAAGAGGAAATACAACTGATAAAAGCGAAAACCTCCAATGAAATTTTTGAAAAATTGCACAATCAATTTCTCAATGATAACGAAGAAGAAAGCTTGGAAAAAATTCAGCATGCTTTGGAAGAACACGAATATTCTGAATTGGAACTGTGTGAACTGAAAAATGAAATTCAGCAAATATTTGCCGCAGACCGCAAGATTCCAATGTCTGAAAGCAACTTGGGTAGGATTTTGGACAATATTATTTATTAGAATAAAGAAAAAAGATAAAAGAATACCCATACTCATAAAAGTCAAATCCGATGAAACCGAAAATCTTTAAAACCTTGTTTTTAATATTACTGAGCTTCGCAATGAACGCCCAAGGTGAAGACCCACACGGAAATCATGAATCTGCAGTAACTGGGATGCCTTCGGAAAAAGAAATACTTCAAAACGAAGCTTGGCAAATGGAAGAACAGTATTGGAAGTATGTTCAAAATAACGATACCATTTCCTATAAAAAACTGTGGCACGACGATTTTATAGGCTATCCCAGTTTTGGGGATGCGGTTTCGGGCAAAAACGGAATAGCAGTTTGGATTCCAAAACTGCATGAGGACAAAAGCTTAAAATTCAGTTATGCCCTTCGGCAAAAAGGCTTGAACGCTATTGAAAACGTAGTCATGGTTTTTTACGATGCCGATGAAATCTGGACGGATACCCAAAACAAATTGGTTAGAAAGGAAACTTTAAAGTTTACCCATACTTGGAAAAAATTTGGAAACACGTGGTTGATACTTGGCGGAATGGCCGATAAAAAAGAATGAAGAATGTTCAATGTTCAATGTTCAATGTTCAATGTTCAATGTTCAAGTTAAAACAAAAAAACACCTGTTAAAATGTTTCAAAAATGAAACCAACTTTTAAATATTATCTCTTGATATGCATTGTCTTCAGTTTGATGAATATGAACGATGTTGTTGGTGAAAATCCTGATACCATGAATAGCCCACAAGCAACAAACACAGCAATACAAGTCTGGACAAAAGATGAAGTGGACGTAAAGGCGACCGTAGAAAAATTTTTGTTGGCGGCCGGAAATTACGATTATAATACTATAGCGGGAATGACCAGAGATTATGCCAATATTGGAATTGCAAGTCTCAGGAATGGGAAATGGGGCACAGAAACCATGCCGATTTCAGCTTTTATGGAAAGTTTAAAAACCGGAAAAAAACAACCCTACTTTGAACCCGTGAGCCACTATTCAATCCATGTAAGTGATGGGCATTTGGCCATTGTAAAAGCCGATGCCATACTCTACCGCTTTGGTATTCCAATGTACCGCAACCTGGACAATTTCACACTGCTCAAAGAAAACGAAAATTGGAAATTTATAAACCTCTCGTATAGTTCGACGCTTATTTCAGAGAGCGAAAAAAAGTTTGATATCAATGCATTCGCAAAAGGCTACGCCCAAGCATGGTGCAGCCAAAAACCCGAATATGTAGCCTTGTTTTATACCGAAGATGGTTCATTAAACATAAACAACGGCACTTCCGCTTTGGGAAGAGCCGCTATTACCCAAAGTGCAAAAGCCTTTATGGATGCCTTTCCGGAGGATATGGTTGTCGCCTTTGACAGTCTGGTAAAAACCCCAAATGGCACGGAGTTTCATTGGACATTAACAGGAACTAATACGGGCCCAAACGGCACGGGTAAAAAAGTAAAAATAAGCGGTTTTGAACTGTGGCAGCTTGATGAAAACGGTTTAATAAAAGAATCAAAAGGTACTTTTGATTCTGAAGAATATAATAAACAGATTAAATACGGTGCGGAAGAATGAATTTTAAACTTGAACCGTGAACCAAGAACTAAGAACCAAGAACTAAGAACTAAGAACCAAGAACTAAGAACCAAGAACTAAGAACCAAGAACTAAGAACCAAGAACCAAGAACCAAAAACCAAAACTAAAGACTAAAGACTAAAGACTAAAGACTAAAGACTAAAATTATGAAAAAACAAACATTACTATTCGTACTCGCTTTTTTAAGCATTTCAACAGCAATTGCCCAAAAAAGTAATATTGACAAAGACATTAAAATGTACACCCAAGTTTGGGACAACATTGTGAACAAAGGTGATATTAACCAAATCAACGATAAAAATTTCGACACAAACCTTGTGATGGTTACAAGTCCAGAAAACATTGTTGGTATTGAAGCCTTTAAAGCCTATTACCAAAACTTCTTAACCGGATTTTCGGATATTACATTTACAGTTAAAAACATTTTTGGCCAAGGTGACCAACTTGTAAAACATTGGCAGTTTAAAGGGAAGCATACGGGCAATTATTTCGGAATTCCACCTACCGGAAACCTCATTGACGTTGAAGGCGTTACAATCGCAAAAATGAAAAACGGCAAGATTGTCCAAGAACAGGATTTTATGGACAGTACGGTTTTTATGACACAGTTGGGCCTAGTTTCCGATCCAAATAATTTGAAGGTAATAGACGGTCTATATAAAGCCTTTTCAGCGGGCGATATTCCTGGCGCGCTTGCCCCAATGGATCCAAAAATTGTATGGAATGAGGCTGAAGGAAATTCACTAGCCGATGGCAATCCTTACATAGGTCCGGATGCGGTTTTAAATGGTGTTTTTGCAAGAGTTGGCGGGAATCACGAATATTTCAAACTGGAGAACATTCAGCTTCACGAAATGAGCAACAACCAAGTATTATCAACCCTTCGTTATGAGGGCAAAGTGAAGGAAACCGGTAAAACTTATAATGCCCAAGCCGCCCATCTTTGGACCCTTAAGGACGGAAAGATAATTGCTTTTCAACAATATGTGGATACTAAGAAGCTTGATGAAGCTGAGAACAAATAAAACATTAACCAAAAAGTTACCCGACTTCTCGGGAACTAAAGATGAAAACAGCACTAATTACAGGAACAAGCAAAGGCATTGGCCTTGAAACAGCATTGGCTTTCGGTCGTGCGGGTTATAAAGTATTCGCAACCATGCGAAATCCAGCAAAGGCTGACAATTTTAGACAACGAATAAATTCCGAATCGTTGGACATTCATATTTTAGAAATGGATGTGGATTCTGATACTTCAGTAGAAGAATGTATCCATGGCATCAACCAAGAGCATGGGCAAATCGATGTTCTGGTCAACAATGCTGGGATTGAACGACACGGTTCTGTCGAAGAATTGGCAATGGAAGATTTTAAAGCCATTATGGAAACCAATTATTTTGGCGTGCTTCGATGTACAAAAGCATTGCTGCCTCAAATGCGAAACAATAAGAACGGTTGTATTATTAATGTGGCCTCTGTTTCTGGTCATATTTCCAATAGTCCGTTGGGTGCGTATGCCGCAAGCAAATTTGCTTTAGAAGCCATTAGTGAAGCCTTGGCTGGAGAAGTAAAACCATTTAATATTCGAGTCGCCATTGTGGAACCGGGAATTATCGATACTCAAATGGCCAGTGATATTTCAGCAGATGGCACATCACTATATCCACATAGCAAACGGATGGCTGGATTGTTTTCAGCATCACTTAAGACTCCAACACCGCCAACACTTGTGGCGGACAAAATTTTGGAAATCGCAGAAAGCAATACTTGGAAATTAAGACACCTTGTGGGTCCTGATGCCGAACCCTTCATTCAATGGCGAAAGTCATTGACC
>JBBQUI010000125.1:0-8181 GCA_038212575.1 Flavobacteriales bacterium | reverse complement strand
TCGGCAGCTTTATAAATTCTGTAACTATGCTCAGGCATTACGTTCCAGTCATTAAAACCGTGTGACATAAACAGAGCGGCTTTCATTGGCTTCATATCGTTCAGATAATCACGGCCAGCCCAAAATTCGTTATAATCGCCTGTTTTTCTATCTATGCCATTTTTTATGTCATTATCACGATAGGTTGCATTATTGTATGCTCGTTTTGATTCGTCGCCACTGTTTATGAAATCATAAAGCACATCAACGTCTTCTCCCAAATATCCGCCTGGAGAACGCACCAATCCGTTGCTTCTGTAATAATGATAATAGGAAGTATTTGGCGCAATGGGAATGATGGCTTCAAGCCCTTCAACACCAGTGGTTGCTGCAGCCAACGGAATTGTACCGTTATAGGAAGTGCCCGTCATCCCAACTTTTCCGGTGGTCCAATATGCTTTCACTTCTTCATTTCCATCGGGAGTGGTGTAGCCTTTTGCACGTCCGTTAAGCCAATCAATTACGGCTTTTGGAGCCAAGGATTCATTATCGCCGCCAACTGTCGGGGAACCTTGTGAAAGCCCCGTTCCGGGAGAAGAGGAATGTACCACTATATAACCACGCGGAACCCATGTTTTAATTTGTGAATTGGAAATAATTGGGCGTTGCCCCGTTCTGGTTACTGATGGATGTATAATTTCTTTTTCGGGAGTACCCAATTCGTGATGAACATCGTAAAAAGCTCCTTCAACTTCCGGTGCTACGCCTGCAAAATACGGGCTAGATTCATAAACTACGGGAAGTTTTAAGCCTTCAGTTTCTGTTTGTTTGGGTCTTGTAACATCAACGTGCATTCTGTCTGGTTTGCCATCACCATCAGTATCAAAAGTTGTTTCCACCCACAAATCGGTTCTAATCCAATCTTCTTGATTTTCAAAGGCCGGAACTATTTGTGCTTCGCCGTCTTTAAACCAGGGTTCGGCTTTTTCTTGGGCGATTACTGAAAATGTAAAAGCCGAAATGAAGATCAATAAAAGGTATCTTTTCATAATATTTTGGATTAGTTATTTCCCCGGAAATTCAGCTTTCCTTTTTTGAAGAAATGCCTGCGTTCCTTCCTTAAAGTCCTCGGTTCCGAAACAGTTTCCGAACTCTTCAATCTCTACTTCAAAACCATTTTCACCATCTTCAAAGTTTGCATTGATAGCCCTAATGGCTGAAGCGATTGCTACTGAAGAATTTTTCATGATTTTTCCGGCAATTTTTCCGGCAAATTCAAGTAATTCCTCGGGAGTGGTTATGTGGTTTACCAAACCGTACTGAAGTGCTTGGCTGGCATCAATCATTCCGGCGGTCATAATCATTTCCATCGCACGGCCTTTACCCACCAATTGGGGCAAACGTTGCGTGCCGCCGTAACCGGGAATTACGCCCAATGAAACTTCCGGCAGCCCCATTTTAGCATTATCGGAAGCAATGCGGAAATGTGCCGCCATTGCCAGTTCCAGTCCGCCGCCCAACGCAAAACCGTTAACGGCTGCAATTACAGGCTTGGAAAAATTCGCTACAAAATCAAACAACAATTCCTGTCCTTTTGCAGCCAGTTTTCCGCCTTCTTTAACTGAGAAATCGGCAAATTCACTAATGTCAGCACCAGCAACAAAAGCTTTTTCACCGCTTCCGGTTAAGATTACCACTTTTGTTTTTGAGGAATTTTCAACTTCTTCAAATGCATCGTGCAACTCTTGAATGGTTTCACGATTTAAAGCGTTCAATTTTGAAGGACGGTTGATAGTGATGGTGGTAATGCCGTTTTCGGTTTCGGAAAGAATATTTTGGTAGCTCATTTCAAATATTTTTAAATGTGAGTGATGCCGTCTTCATCATAAAAAATTAGTTTATAAAATCAAACCCGCAATACGGAACCAAAACTTCAGGAATTTTTATTCCATCCTCTGTTTGGTAGTTTTCAAGAATTCCGGCCAAAACGCGCGGCAATGCCAGGGCGCTTCCGTTTAAAGTATGCACAAGTTTGTTTTTTCCATCGGTATCTTTAAAGCGAAGTTTCAAACGATTCGCTTGAAAAGTTTCAAAATTTGAAACGGAGGAAATCTCCAACCAACGATCCTGCGCTGTTGAAAAAACTTCAAAATCATAAGTCAACGCTGCGGTAAAACCTAAATCGCCACCGCAAAGACGAAGAATTCTGTACGGCAATTGCAACTCACGAAGAATGTCTTTTACGTGTTCAACCATTCCATCCAAAGCTGCATAGGAATTATCGGGATGCTCGATGCGAACGATTTCCACTTTATCAAATTGGTGCAAACGGTTCAGACCGCGAACGTGGGCACCGTAACTTCCGGCTTCTCTTCTAAAACAGGGCGTGTAGCCGGTGCACATAATAGGCAAATCGGAATTATTCAACAAATCGCCACGGAACATGTTCGTTACGGGCACCTCAGCGGTTGGAATCAAATAAAGATCATCGATTCCCACATGGTACATTTGCCCTTCTTTGTCCGGAAGTTGCCCAGTTCCATAGCCCGAAGCTTCATTCACCAAATGCGGAACTTGATATTCGGTATAGCCTGCGGAAGTATTTTTATCTAAAAAGTAAGAAATCAAAGCACGCTGTAAACGTGCGCCTTTCCCTTTATATACCGGAAAGCCAGCGCCGGTAATCTTTACGCCGAGTTCAAAATCGATCAAATCATATTTTTTGGCGAGTTCCCAATGCGGCAATGCTCCTTCAACCAGTTTTGGAATTTCGCCTTCTTTGTAAACTTCTTCATTATCATTCTCATCGGTTCCGGTTGGCACTAAATCATTCGGGATATTTGGAAGCGTGTAAAGCAATTGCTGTAACCTTTCAGCAGCGGCCAACATTTTTTCGTTCAGCTGTTTTGAAGATTCCTTCAATTCAACTGTTTTTTCCTTTAGCTCGTTTGCCTTTTGCGTATCGCCACTTTGAAAAAGCTTCCCGATTTCTTTTGAATAGGAATTGCTTTGCGCCAAAATTGCATCCAATTGCGCTTGCGAACTGCGGCGTTCTTCATCTACATTTAAAACTTCCTCCAAAACTGAAGCCGCGTCAATGCCACGCTTGGCAAGGGCTTTTATATATTTTTCTTTGTTTTCGCGGATGTCGGTTACTTGTAGCATTTTCCTAAATTATTTTGAGAAGTCAAAGTTAGGAAAATCACCCTATTCTTTAGTAGGCTTTTCATTATAATCCTTCGGCGAAGGCAAAATCCACTCGCTGTGTGTGAAGGGATGCCATTGTTCAGCAGCCAAATCTACATTTGGGTCAATAAAAGGAAAATAGACACCATTATTTACGCGGACATGAGAATCCATATAAACTCCAACATCATTACCTTTTTTAGCCTCAACCTGCTTAATTTTCTGCGCGAGCTGCCACATTAAATCAGGTTTTGTTGTAACAGCTGCTTGTTGTTTAGACCCTAAAAGTTCGCTATAATTATAACTTTTCTTTTCGCCAGTGGCTTTGTCCCTCACCCAAACTTTAAGGCTTCCACTTTTGGAACGGAGCATCATCCGCCAGCTTAAGCGATGGCCTTCTTCCGTCCAAAGAACATCATCTTTTAAAAACCAGTGGCGCAACGGGAGGCCAAGCTGAATTAAAAAATAAATCGAAAATACTCCGATGATTAGGTTTTTATGCTTCGGAATGATTACATCGTTTCCATTGTATAATTTTTTCTTCGGAAGAAATCGTTTTTGAAGTATTTCTGGAGAAAAGAAAAACAAAGCAAATGCGATTGACATGTAGGGGAAAATCCCTATTTGGAAAACTATCGAATTGAAAAGGTGAAAAAATACGGAAATAATAAAACCCAGAACTCTTGTGCGTTTCCAAAGCATTAAGGGTACAATCAGCAAATCGAAAAAGATTCCTGTATAAGCAATCGCCCAGTGCACCCAATCCATTTGCAAGACTCCGCCTATTAGCCAATAATCGCTTTTACTGCTCATTAATAAAGCAGGCATGGAAGCATTAAGCCAATCCGGATAAAACTTGGCTACAGAGGCAAAGGTGTAAACAATCCAAACTTGAAGTATCAAAATCAACAAAACCCATCGCGGCATTGATGGCGATTTTATTTCGGGATTTATTTTTGCATCCAATGAGAACCAACGATTTGCGGGAAGAAAAGCCATTATCCAACACAAAAGCATCATCAAATAATAATGATTGTTGTAGCTACTTTTTTGCATCAAATAAACGCAGGTCCACATAATTGCATAAGCAATCATGCTGAAACGGTATTTATAACCCAACATCACAAAAATGCCGAAGATGCCCATTATTACGAAGTAATAATACATTAAATCGCCTTGCAGGTATTGTAAAAAGTCAAAGCCGATAAAGTTGAAAGTAAATGGAGTATCAACCAAAGTGCGCCTTACCCAACCCGTGAAAATGGCACCGATGGCTTCTGTAGCAATCAAAAGGCCAAACACGACCCGAAAAAGAATGAGCCCAATATTATCAATCTGTTTGAAAAGAAATCTATTCACGTTCTTTTAAATATTGCTTTGCGAAATTTTCGTCTTTACCTATTTCCTGGCGCAACAGTTCTACCGATTCGAAAGTTTCCTCATCTCTTATGAATTTTAAAAATTCAATGATAATCTCCTTTCCGTACAAATCTTTGTTGAAATCGAGAAAATGGGTTTCAATCGTTTTTTCCGTTCCGCCAACGGTTGGGTTGGTGCCGATGCTGGTAATGCCGAAGATTTTCTCATCTTCAATTACAGCTTGAACTATATAAACACCGTTTTTGGGGATGAGTTTGTAGGTTTCTTTCAATTTCAAATTAGCAGTGGGATAATTTATGGTTCGCCCGATTGCTTTGCCTTGGATCACTTCGCCGGAAATATTAAAATTATAGCCCAAATAACTGTTTGCGGTTTCAATATTGCCCTCGTTTAAAGCTTTTCTAATTTTTGTAGAACTGATGGCAACATCATCAATTTCTTTAGCCGAAATGTCTTCGACTTCAAAATCATATGTTTTTCCAAATTCTTTCAAATCTTCAATGTTGGCATTCCTGTTTCTTCCGAAACGGTGGTCGTAACCGATGATTATTTTTTTGGCTTTTAGGCTGTTGACCAAAATATCGCGCACATATTCCAAAGCGGTCAACCGCGAAAATGCATGCGTAAAAGGATGGATTACCAAATGGTCGAGTCCCGTCTTTTCAAGTAAATGGGTTCTTTCTTCAATGGTATTCAAAAGTTTTATGTCGGAATTTTGCTGAAGCACCATCCGTGGATGGGGAAAAAAAGTTAGAACTACGGAAACCAGATTTTCTTTTTTAGAAGTTTCCACCAAACGTTTCAGTATAGCTTTATGGCCAATATGAACACCGTCAAAAGTGCCTATGGTAACAACACTTTGGCGTTCATTTTTATATTCAGATGCGGAGGAATATTTCTTCAAAATTATTTTCCGTTAAAGGTATTCATAGTAATATTGATTCCTGCAAGAGCGAAGGATTCTATGATGTTACAACTCAACTCCAAACGTTCGGGAAGGTGTTTTTCTTCTTCGGCTTCCCATTCGCCCAAAACGTAATCCACTTGTCTTCCTTTGGAAAATGTGTCGCTAATTCCAAAGCGAAAACGATTGTAATTTGTGGTTTGCAGCATGTTTTGAGTGTCTTTCAAACCGTTGTGGCCGCCATCACTTCCCTTAGTTTTTATACGAATAGCGCCGAATGCCAAATTTAAATCATCAGTAATTACAAGCATATTTTCCAAGGGAATTTTTTCTTTATCGAGCCAGTAATTTACGGCCTTTCCGCTTAAATTCATATAGGTGCTGGGTTTCAGAAAAATGAGGGTTCTTCCTTTTACTTTATGTGAAGTAATATCACCCAACTTGGCCGTTTCCCAAGCAAGTGAATTTTTTTCGGCATAAAAATCGACCACTTTAAAGCCTATGTTGTGGCGAGTGTTTGCATATTTTAGCCCAATATTCCCTAGGCCGACGATAAGAAATTTTTTCATTGGGTCTTCTTCTATAATTGTCTGTTCAGCCTTTGCCGAAAATAATTTTCTGAAAAACGATAGCATATTATTATAAATCAAAGTTCTTTATTCGCAAAGCTATTTTTGGTTTTTGGGATTTCAAATTTTGGGATTTCCATTATTCTTCGGTAAAAATAAAAAAAGCACCCCGAATTAACAGGATGCTTTTTGGTTATCTTCTAAAAAGAAATTTATTCCTTTACTGCAGCAACATCATCAGTTTCTGTAGCTGGAACTTCTTCTCCTTCTGCACCTTCAGCTGTTTCAGTTTCTTCTTCAACTACTTCGTCCACAATTGCAGTACGTGAAGTTCTAACTTGACAGATAACCGTGTTATCTGGGTGCATAATTTTGTAATTATCGGTTTTGATAGCGGTAATGTACATTTTGTTACCAATACGCATTTCGGTAATGTCTGCATCAATAAAATCTGGTAGATTTTCTGGCAAAGCTTTCACGCGAAGTTTTCGGGTAACAATACGCAAAGTACCGCCGTTACGAACGCCTCGTGCGTTTCCAGTTGTGCGAACTGGGATTTCCATAGTAACTTCTTTATCTTCAAAAATTTGATAAAAATCGATGTGAAGAATACGGTCAGTCACCGGGTGAAATTGTATATCCTGAAGGATGGCGTTAACTTTGGTGCCCCCTATGTTGATTACAACTGTGTGTACGTCTGGTGTATAAACCAAGTTTTTAAATGCAATTTCTTCTGCTGAAAAACTAATTGGCTCATCCCCTCCGTAAACTACGCAAGGAACCATTCCAGCATTACGTAGGGCTTTCGTTGCCTTTTTGCCCACGCTTTCTCTTTGTGATCCTTTAATTGTAATAGATTTCATTTTTTTAAAAGTTATTAATTATTAAGTAATTGGGTTATTAAACCCAGTTTTTTAAGGTCGGCAAATATAGGGTTTATTTTGGATTTACGATTTACGATTTACGATTTTTTCCTTTTCAGTGCAAGAGTTCCCCCTTCGGGGGTTAGGAGGCTACTACATCAAAAACTTGGAGCTGATGGATTTATTGGCATTAACGCTCAACATTACATCTGCAAAAAGTTTAGCACAACTGATTACCCTAATTTTATTGCTCGGTTTTGTTGGAATGGAATCTGAAACAATTAGTTCCAACATTTGTGATTTTTCTATTCGTTCATACGCGTTTCCGGAAAGAAGCGGGTGCGTACAAACTGCACGGACGCTAAGTGCGCCACGTTCCATCATTAAATCTGCAGCTGTGGTTAAGGTTCCGGCGGTATCAACCATATCATCAACCAGCACTACGTTTTTGCCTTTTACGTCGCCAATAAGTTCCATATGTGAGATTATGTTAGCTTTTTCACGCTGTTTGTAGCAGATTACCACATCACTATTCAAAAATTTTGAATAGGCGTAAGCTCTTTTTGAACCGCCCATATCTGGTGAAGCGATAGTAAGATTGTCAAGTTTCAAACTTCTTAAATACGGAAGAAATATAGTAGAAGCAAAAAGGTGGTCCACAGGTTTTTCAAAAAATCCTTGTATTTGGTCTGCGTGAAGGTCCATGGTGATTATTCTAGTTGCACCAGCCGTTTCAAGCATTTTGGCAACTAATTTTGCCGCAATGGGAACACGGGGCTTGTCTTTTCTATCCTGACGTGCCCAGCCAAAATAAGGCATAACCGCCGTGATATGCCTTGCCGATGAACGTTTTGCGGCATCTATCATAAGCAAAAGTTCCATTAAATGGTCACTATTTGGAAATGTTGATCCAATCAAAAACACGCGGCTTCCGCGAACGGACTCTTCAAAAGAAGGTTGGAATTCACCATCGCTGTAATGGGATGTAATTACGTTTCCCAGAGGTATTCCATAATTGGCTGCTATATCTTTTGCGAGAGCTTCACTTTGTTTGCAGGCAAAAATCTTGGGTTCGGGAACAGAAGTTGACATAATTTTGAATTTTGTTTGGTATAGTATCGTTGCAAAGGTAAAAATTTAAAGTGCCAAATTTTTAAAAATTGCGAATCAAAAAATTCAGCATTTTAGAAATATTTGTTTATTTTTGCCTCCCGTTTGCTCGAGTGGCGGAATTGGTAGACGCGCTGGATTCAAAATCCAGTGTTTTAGGACGTGCGGGTTCGATTCCCGCCTCGAGTAC
>JBBQUI010000124.1:0-8202 GCA_038212575.1 Flavobacteriales bacterium | reverse complement strand
CTGTTTACTCCATCAGCTTTAAATTGTGCAAACGCATTGTTCAATTCCGAATCATAATCTCTTATAAAGCCGTTGTACATTAAATAGCCAATTTTTTCTCCATTAATTTCAAGTGTCTGGGCTCTGTACACTGGGTTTTCGTTGTATTGTGTTTTGTTCAGGGTAGCGCTTACGCCAGTGGAAGTAAAATCTGTTCCATCATAAGTAGCGAGACCAATGGTGTAACTATTTGGCGCAAGCAAATCGTTGTAATTATTTTCGTTTAACTGTTGCCCATCAATGGTCGTAAAAAGATCGCCGCGTTTTAAACCCTGCGTTTGTGCGTCGGTATTAGGCAAAACATAGCGAACGTACCCAAAAATATTTCGGCTGCCATCGGGATAAAAAACCAAACCGAACTCCATTCCGTTGCTCAGCGTTATACCGCTCAACGCATTTTCAATTAAAGTATAATCGCTGTAAAGACCACTGAAACGATCCTGTGGCGATTTTAGATAATCAAACAAAGTTTCGGGAGTTTCGTAATTATTTAAAAAATCATTCAGTTCGTCCTGACCTGTAAAAGCATCGTTGGCAAGCTCGGGCGTATCTGCTTTATAGAGATAAAAATAATTCAATCCGCGATAAATAAAATTTTGAATATCAATGGTTGCGGCGGGTTGAAAGTTATCGTCCGCATCTTCAAAACAAGAAACAAAAAGGGCAGAAACAATTAAAAAGGGGATGAAAATTTTTCTTTTCATAAGAAGGTTTTATTTAGATAATCTTTAAAACAGATAAATTAGGGATTATATTGCAATGGTAAAAATATGTTTTTTAGTCGAAATTATTTTGAATGATTTACAATGAATTTTTTCGGAATAGAAACAGGACTGAGGGAACCAAGACAAATGAATATTTAAAAGTTGAAAGTTTCAATTTTAGCACACCCTGTCCTGAGTCTTAATTCTTGGTTCTTGATTCTTGGTTCTTGATTCTTGGTTCTTGATACTTGATTCTTGGTTCTTGATACTTGATTCTTGGTTCTTGATACTTGATTCTTGATTCCTTCTCAAAAGCATTGTAACAAAAATAGACCCCATTCGTCATTTAAATAGAAGGCCAAAAAAACACAACCAAACCAAAATGGACAAAACCGAATTTATATTATTAGTAATGCCATTTAAGGATAAACTGTATCGTTTGGCCAAACGGATTTTGGTATCCAAAGATGAGGCCGAGGATGCCGTACAGGAAGTGTTTTTGAAACTTTGGAAGGGAAAGCAACAAATTGAAAATTTTAAAAACCCCGAAGCGTTTGCAATCACTATGACAAAAAATTATTGTTTGGACCGATTGAAATCGAAACAGGCTTCAAATTTGAAAATCGTTCACAGCAATTATCAAACTTCAGAAAATATTGAAAATAATATAGAAGCCAATGATGGTGTTGAAATGGTTTTCAGAATAATGGAAACCCTGCCCGAACAGCAGAAAATAGTGCTTCAATTGAGGGATGTGGAACAGTTTGAGTTTTCAGAAATCGCAAAAATGCTTGACAGTAACGAAACAGCAATTAGAGTGGCTCTTTCCCGTGCCCGCAAAACCGTTAGGGATGAAATGATAAAAAAATATAATTATGGAATCAGTTAAAATAGAAAAATTACTGGAGGCCTATTTTGAAGGTACCACCACCCTTGCAGAAGAAAAATTGTTGCGGAATTATTTCAACAGCAACAATGTTGCAGGGCATTTAGAGCAATATACCCCAATATTTAAAGGATTAAAAGTTGCCAGCGAAGAGCGTTCCAGCAGAGACTTTAAATTGCCGGAAAGCAAATCAAAAACAATCAAAACCTGGTGGTATTCTGTAGCGGCAATCCTTTTAGTTGCCTTTGGAGTGGGAAGCTTTTACTTTTCGCAACCGCATTATTCGCAAGAGGAAAAGGAAGCTTTGGCAGCTTTTGAAAAGAGTATAAAGGCGATGATGTTGCTTTCGGAAAATTTGAACAAAGGAGCGGAGCAACTTACGTTTGTGGATCAATTTGAGATTACTAAAGACAAGATTTTTGAGTGATATTTTATGAATAAAGAATAAAGAACAAAAAACAAAGAAAGAATAAAGAAGACTTCAGCTTTTTCAAGGGAGCGAAAAGATTTCTAAAAACCAATAAAAAATAACAATAACAATAAATTAACGATGAAAAAAATAGCAATACTAATAGCACTGGCAATAGCGCCGATGGTTTCCTGGGCACAAAACGCTTTTGATTCCTTTGAAAACGAAAAAGATGTAACCTCTGTGGTGGTTACCAAAAACATGTTCAAGCTTTTGAGCAAGATGGATCTAAATTCAACAGATCCCGAAGCACAAGCATACCTTAAAATGGTCAATGATTTGGACAACATCAAAATTTTTACAACAGATAACCCAGCAGTTGCTCAAAAAATGGATGATGCTGTTGCAAAATATATCTCCTCCTCCAAGAATTTGGGCGAATTGATGCGCGTAAAAGAAGATGGCAAAAACATCAAATTTTATAGCAAAGATGGTAAGAATGAAAACTTTGTGAGTGAGCTCTTAATGCACCTTGACGGAATGGTGGACGGAAAACCTACCACAATTATTATGAGCATTACCGGAAATATTGATTTGAAACAGATTTCAAAATTGACGGAAGATTTAAAAGTTCCTGGTAGTGAAGAATTGAAAAACATCGACAAAAAGAAAAAACAATAATCATGGTACTTACAAGATATTTTTTGGCTTTGATATTGGGTTTGGTAGCATTGACGTCTTGTAGCGATAAATCCTTACAGAAATATTTAGTAGAGAAGCAGGATGATGATAAGTTTGTGAAAATGGACATTGCCGCCAGTTTGCTTCAAGGCAGAAATAGCAATTTCACACAAGAAGAAAAGGATGTTCTAAACACAATCAAAAAAGTGAATGTGGTTGCTTACCCCATAAAAGAAGGTGATACTGCAGATTTTGAAAAGGAAAGGAACGAATTGAAAGATATTTTGGACCAAGAGCAGTACAAAGAATTGACCCGTATAAAAAGCAACGATTGGAACGCCACTTTAAAATACACAGGTGAAGAGGACGCCATTGACGAAGTTATTGTTTTTGCAAGTGATGACAAACGCGGTTTTGCAGTTTTCAGATTGCTGGGTGAAAATATGCGCCCTGATCAAATGCTAAAGCTTATGAAATCTGCCGAACGTGGCGATTTGGACGTCTCCAAACTGGAAGGTTTCGGGGAAATATTTAAGGATTAAATTTAGTTGATTAATAGTTGGAAAAGGCTTCTCCCGCTTAGGGTTGAAGCCTTTTTTTAATGCCGTATTTGAAGGGATGCGGATATTCACTACGAATACACAAATACATTTATTTAAAAATATTCGTGTATTCGTGGTTTTTTTTTGAAGCGTAGTTTAAATCCCAGTATAGTTTCCCGGAGTGATGTTTCGCATTTCCTGCTTCACGCTTTCCGGCACTTCCAATGTTTCTATGAAATTGGCGATGGAAGTTTGGTTTATACGTTCGTTGGTTCGTGTTAATCCTTTTAAGGCTTCATAAGGATTTGGATAGCCTTCCCTGCGAAGAATTGTTTGGATTGCTTCGGCGACCACTGCCCAATTATTTTCAAGATCTTCGGCGAATTTCGCTTCGTTCAGCAATAGTTTATTCAAACCTTTCAAAGTGGAATAGAAGGCGATAAGCGTATGCCCAATGGGAACGCCAATGTTTCGTAAAACCGTACTGTCAGTAAGGTCGCGCTGTAACCTACTGATAGGAAGTTTTCCTGAAAGATGTTCAAAAATTGCGTTTGCGATACCTAAATTACCTTCGCTATTTTCAAAATCTATTGGGTTCACTTTGTGCGGCATAGCACTGGAACCCACTTCGCCCGCTTTAATTTTTTGTTTAAAATAATCCATGGAAACATAGGTCCAAACGTCCCTATCCAAATCAATTAAAATATTGTTGATTCTTTTTAGGCAATCAAAAAGCGCAGCCATGTGGTCATAATGCTCAATCTGGGTGGTAGGGAAGGAGTAATGAAGCCCCAAAGTGTCCTGCACAAATTTTTTCCCGAAAGCCCTCCAATCAATGTTTGGGTAAGCAACTTTATGGGCGTTGAAATTTCCGGTGGCGCCGCCAAATTTTGCGGCACTTTTTATGTCGTTCATCAAATCGAACTGTTCTTCAATACGAACCACAAAAACTTCAATTTCTTTTCCCAAACGGGTTGGGGAGGCAGGCTGGCCGTGTGTTCTTGCAAGCATGGATATGTGCGCCCAATCTTCGGAAAGATCTTTCAGTTTATTTTTAACTTCCATTAAAAGCGGTACATAAACGTTGTTGATGGCGTCTTTAAGTGAAAGCGGAATGGCTGTATTGTTTATGTCCTGAGAAGTCAACCCGAAGTGGATAAACTCTTTGAACTGCTGCAGTTTTAAAATGTCAAATTTTTCTTTGATGAAATATTCAACAGCTTTTACATCGTGATTAGTAATCTTTTCTGTCTCTTTTATTTTTATAGCGTCCTGAATAGAAAAATCTAGGTATAGACTGCGTAATTCAGGAAATAGATTTCTGTCAAAATCTTTTAATTGCGGTAAATCCAGTTCCACCATTGCAATAAAATATTCAATTTCAACCTGCACACGATACCGAATGAGCGCTTCTTCAGAAAAAAAGGGGATTAAACTTGCGGTTTTTGAAGCATATCTGCCGTCTATTGGCGAAATGGCTTGTAAAGCGTTGGTGTACATAGGTTCAAATTTTAAATTCACCTTCGCCGTACTAGTATAGTTATGAAAGACGACAGGCTTCGGTGAACAAGGGCGCAAAGATACGAAACGCTGTCCATTTAATAGGAAAGGGTTTGAGTATTAAATTGGCTTTGATTTTTTATAATATTAATAGAATAGCCAACAAAATGCTTTTTTAAGATAAAGGAAAGTTAAATAATCATTTAATTATAAAACTTTAAGATTTCCTTGGGTGATAATGGTTTTTATGAAAGTAATTTTAGAAGTGAAAAGAAAAATGAATTATTAATTTAAATAAAAATGCTATGAGTACACAAAATCAAGATCAACAAAGGAACCCTCAAAATCAACAACAAAATCAAAAGCAGGATCAACAGAGGAATCCTCAAAACAAACCACAAAACCAACGTAGTCCTGAAGAAGAGGAAGAATAGCGGTTAAATTTAAAGCATGCATATTCAAATTTTGCATATGGCGAAACCCCTTTCTCAAAACAATGAGAAAGGGGTTTCTAATTTTGGGGATATAAAGAAAAAAAAAGGTGGATTCGTAAATTTATTAAAAATAATAGCTTTTGAATTAAAGTTTTAATAATATATGTTAACCAGACATCATTTTTTTTTAACAATTTGTTAATAAATTTTAATTATTTATTTTATAATGGAAAATAAAAAAGAAACCCCGAAACACAGCGTAGGGAAAGGCGCACAAAAAGAAAAATACAATACCGAGGAAGGACCTAGCTATGTTGATGATCCGAAAAAGGAAAAATCCAAGGATTCTGATAATGAAGGTGATTATTTAGAGCAGAAATGGAAAAAAATCTCCTCAGATTTTCGGCAAAAATATAATATGGAAACGAGTGATTCTGAATTTAATGATAATTCATTTTCAGACGTTTTAAAAAAATTGGAAAAAAAGACTGGAAAATCCAGAACTACATTGGAAAAGGAAATAGAAGAATGGAAAAACAGTTGAGCACCTAAAATATTTCGACTACAAAACCCTTCCGAAGCTCGCTTCACGGGAGGGTTTTATTTTGGTAAAGGTTATGAATATATTGAAAAAGAATATTTTGGGTTAAAGTTTTGTTCTTTTGGGTTAAAGGAAGATCTTTTGTTTTGATATTTTAGCAGTAGAAACAATTGCTATGAAAAGGAGACCTCAGTCAAATTTTATTTGACTGGGGTTTTTTTATTTATTACGATGTTTTTTTCGGAATTCTGATGGGGAGATGGTGTATTTCTCCTTAAAAATTTTAGAGAAATAACTTTTACTGGAAAGGCCAATGGCATTCACAATTTCAGAAATGCTGAGGTCGGTTTTGGTCAATAGATTGTAAGCCGCCTCCAGCCTCTTTTTTTGCAAATAGTTATTTACTGTTGTACCGTATAATTTTTTAAAACCTTCTTGCAGTTTGTTTACGTTTAATCCAGCTTCTCTTGCTAAATTTTCCACGGTGGGAACATCAGAAATATTACTTTCAATAAGGTTTGAAATATGGTTTATCTGTTTTAATTCTGCGGAGCGCAAAAGTGTGCGGCTGCCTTCGTCTTTTTTATCATCTTGATATTGTAGAATTTGATGCGTTAGAATTTGATAGGCCATTCCCTCCAGAAAAAGTTTTCGGGTAAAATTTTCCGCAGTAAATTCAAGCATTTCAGTCAAAATGTCAGAGATGCCCAAACTGTAGTTTCCGCTGTAATAAAATGTGCCGCTGGCTTTTATATCTTTAAAAAGCGTCTCCAACTCTTTGTCAAGACTGTTAATTTCACACTCCATTTTTGCCTGAAATTTCTCCCTTTCAATTTCCAGGCTGTTCACTTTTATTCTTTGGTTCGCTTTAAATAACAATACATGCCCGTTATGGTTGCTACTTGCTACTATTGCATTTTGGTATTGTTCAATTGTGTGAAGGGTGTTTTCATTTTCAAAACGATGCAACAGAATCCCGTCAAGCGTGTATAGAAACTTCAAAGGGTGTATGTTGTTCACTACAAAATGTATTTCCATATCTTCATTAAAAAGACAGTCATATTGAATGAGCCCTAAACCTCCATCAAAGTTGACTCCCCGAATGGTTCCTTCACCAACCGAGGGAGGTAGTTTTAGTAAATATTCACCACAGTTTTCGGAATAGGGAATGTCGAAAACTTCTGCTATGTCACTAATAACTTCTTTTAAGGGAAGTGAGTTAACCTGAATAGAATTCATGAGGTTGTTGTTTTGCTGCACCAAAATACTACATTGTGTTGAAACACAATGCTACATATACTTAATATTGCTTAGCTAGAATGTATTTTTTCTGTAAAATATTGTTAAAGGTGTTCTACCCAAACGTTTTACCTCAGGGGCGTACAATACACGTTACATGTTACATGTGGAAGGAAAAGAAAGCAGTAAAATTTTTCTTTCCCTCAGCCAAACATTTTAAGCAGGGTTGCTTTTTTGAGCGGCTTTTCTATAAAATCTATGACGAGCGGATTTTTTTTTGCACGTTTTATGTCTTTTGGGTCCACGGAAGATGAGAGAATGTAGATATCGTATTGCTCTTTTATTGAGGCATCAAAAAGCTCAAACGCTTCCAGGTATTCCCACCCTGAAAGTGTAGGCATGTTGATGTCGAGAAAAAGTGTTGTTTTTCCATCCGCCTCTGGCGGATTGTGGATGGGTTCAGATTTCATAAATTCCAATCCATCTTCGGGGTCAGTAAAGATGTTAATGTGCACTGCATCAAATGATTTTTTCAGGATCATTTTTGTGAGGGAATTGTTTAGTGGGTCATCGTCAACTAGGAGGAACCGTTTTTTTATTTGTGCCATTTTGTTTCAGATTTAAATCTCAAATTCTATTGTGAATTTAGTTCCTTTATTGAGTTCGCTTGCAATAGATATTTTTCCACCGAGCGATTCTACTTGAGTTTTCACCATAAATAGCCCCATACCTTTTCCTTCAACATGTGAATGGAAGCGATTATAAAGCCCGAAAATTTTATCTTCTTTCGTTGTCATATCCATACCCAGACCATTGTCTCTAAATATAAGGATTATTTTTCCTTTTTCTTTTTTGCTTTTTATTTCGATGATTGGCGGTACGTTTGGTTTGCTGTATTTAATGCTATTGCTTATGAGGTTATAGAAGATACTGTATATATAAACTTTGAGTGAATAGATTTCGTCCACTTCTGAAAAGTCACGTTTGATGTTTACGCTATGATTGTAAATTAGATTACCTATACTCAGCATGATATCGTTCACAAGTTTTGAAAAGATTATGACTTCTTTTTTCTCGTGGACTTCGCGTTCAATCTGCAAGATGATGTTGATATCTTTAATGATGGTATCGAGTCCAGTTACGGATGCTGAAAGTCCTTGCAGTAGTTCCTTTTGCTCCTGCGGCGTGAGTGTTTCATCCTCTAAAATTTCTGCGAAACCTATAATG
>JBBQUI010000123.1:0-8302 GCA_038212575.1 Flavobacteriales bacterium | reverse complement strand
AATGTGAGCTGTATACGTATGAAAATTTTAGATTATATTAAATTTAAAATTATGAAAAAAATAAATTCAGTAATATTTATTTTTTTTGCTGCTTTAAGCATTCAGGCCCAAACTATTTACAGGACTCAGGAAGGGCATATAATGATTATAGCCAATAATGAATATGAACCTATTAAGGTGGAAAGCAATCAACTTTCTGTATATCTGGACTATACCCGGACTGGGAGATGTCATTGAAATTCAAATTGCACAACTTATCCTAAGGAAAGAATGATTCTTAGAAGAATACGGTATGAATTAAAAATAACTTGATCAAAATGGAAAAACTAAAAATTGAAATACCAGTCATACTTCCCCAAGTGCCCAATGAAAAGGACACTTGCGTGGAAAGACTTATTAGTAAATTGGAGGAGAAAGATGGAATCGAAAAGGTACATATTGCCGATGAAAAAGCAGACGCTACACCTCAGCTTTGTTTTCATTATGATCCGGATGTTATCTCTATAGATCGTATTCAATCTATGGCAGAACAAACAGGTGCAAAAATCACTGAAAAGTATGGTCATCTACTTATAGAAGTGAAGGGAATTAGGCATACACGTCAAGCACGAACCATTGAAAAGAATCTTTTGGGAATTAAGGGGGTTTTGGAAGCCTCGGTTAATGCTGCGGGTATTATACGTCTGGAATACAACAAAAAGGAAACAAGTTTTGACCATATCTCCGAAAGACTCAAAAAGGATACTCTCAAAATTAAAAAGAGCTCGTCTGCTGACGAAAATGGTTTTAACAGAAGACAGCCCATTGACAACTCTAAAGACAGAGAACAAACTGGGGATGCAAATCACAAACACAAAGAAGGAGAAAGTCACGGCGCCGGCGAAGAGCATTCCCACGAACACGGGGGGATTTTCGGAAAGAACACCGAGCTTATTTTTTCCATTATCTGCGGTGCGCTTCTCGGAATAGGTTTTGGGCTCTCGTATGTGGATTCCATCCCAGATTGGGTCAGCCTCTCCCTGTATATAGGAGCGTATTTCTTTGGAGGCTACTTTACGGCCAAAGAAGCCATTGAAACAGTGGCAAAAGGGGGCTTTGAGATTGACTTTTTAATGTTGGTCGCCGCTATTGGAGCCGCCATTTTGGGTGAATGGGCTGAAGGTGCGCTTTTATTGTTTCTTTTTAGTTTGGGACACGCACTTGAACATTATGCAATGAACAAGGCCAGAAAATCCATTGCGGCACTTGCCGATCTCGCACCAAAAACGGCCTTGTTGAAAAAGGGTGGCAAGACCGAAGAAGTGGGGATTGAAAAATTGAGTATTGGTGATATTATTGTTGTCAAACCCAATAGCAAAATATCTGCCGATGGTGTTGTGGTAAATGGAAAAAGTAGTGTCAACCAAGCCCCAATTACAGGAGAAAGCGTGCCAGTGGATAAAGTTCCCGTAGAAGACACAAGCAAGGAGTATTCTCAGGATGATGAGATTAAAGATGAAAACCGTGTTTTTGCTGGAACTATCAACGGTAATAACACGCTTGAAGTAAAAGTCATCAAGGAAGCAAAAGATTCTACCCTGTCGCGATTGGTCAAACTGGTCAACGAGGCACAAACACAAAAATCCCCGACTCAGTTGCTTACCGATAAGTTTGAAAAGTACTTTGTACCTTCTGTACTTATCCTCGTAGGTATTTTACTTTTTGCTTTTTTGGTAATCGATGAGCCATTTAGTGCAAGCTTCTACAGGGCTATGGCAGTATTGGTTGCTGCAAGTCCTTGTGCACTGGCAATTTCCACCCCGAGCGCAGTTCTAAGTGGTGTGGCAAGAGCCGCACGAGGCGGTGTTCTTATTAAAGGTGGTCGACCACTGGAAGATTTAGGCGAGCTAACCGCACTTGCTTTTGATAAAACGGGTACACTAACTGAAGGAAAACCCAAACTTACCAAGGTCGTGCCGCTTGGGGACATCGAAGAAAATGAACTACTAAAAATAGCCGTTGCTGTTGAAAATCTGAGCGACCATCCCTTAGCCAAAGCGGTGGTTCGTGACGGTAAGGAGCGTTTGGAAAGTACTGAAATTCCCGATGCATCCGATTTGGAAGCCGTACTTGGAAAAGGTATCAAAGCATCATTGGGAAGTGATAAAATTTACGTCGGTAATCTTGATTTGTACGAAGATCTTGACGAAGCCAAACCTTCCGAAGAAATAACTTCCAAAATTAAGGAGCTTGAAAGTGGCGGAAATACTACTATGCTTATTCGCAGAAATCAAGAATATATTGGTATCATCGCCCTAATGGATACACCTCGTGAAGCTGCCAAGGAAACGCTTAAGAAATTGAAGGAAATCGGTATCAAACGAATGATCATGCTTACGGGAGATAATCAAAAGGTTGCCGATGCCGTAGCCAAAGAAATTGGGTTGACCGATGCCTGGGGAAGCCTCTTGCCCGAAGAGAAAGTGGATGCAATTAAAAAATTAAAGAAGGAAGAATCAAAAGTAGCAATGGTAGGCGATGGCGTGAACGATGCCCCAGCAATGGCAAACAGCACAGTGGGAATAGCAATGGGGGCAGCGGGCAGCGATGTTGCTTTGGAAACGGCGGACATTGCACTTATGGCGGACAAACTGGAAACTTTGCCCTTTGCCATTGGATTGAGTAGAAAGGCAAAGGCTATCATAAAGCAAAATCTTTGGGTAAGCCTTGGTATTGTGTCCCTGCTTATTCCAGCTACTATATTCGGTTGGGCCAATATCGGTATTGCCGTTGTAATTCACGAAGGTTCAACCCTGCTGGTAGTATTCAACGCATTACGTCTCTTAGCTTATAAAAAATCATAGTTACATATTGAAAATTGAAGTGTTTATTTTTTGAAACTCAGAATGAATGACAAAGATTGAAAAAGTTTTGTTAGCCAAAGGAATACGGCCCACTGAAATGAGGTTGAAGATTTACAAATACCTCAAAAGGAAAACCTATGCCCTAACCTTGAATGAAATGCAAAATGTCTTTGTCATTAAGAGCGAAAAAAATAAAACAGCTAATAAAAGCACATTTTATAGGGCGATAAAGCTTTTTGAGGAAAAGCATATGGTGCATCAAATCAACGATGGAACAGCCATTGCGAAATATGCAGTTTCTGATGAAAACACCACGGGTAAATACGGTACAGATTTACATATGCACTTTCATTGTACCGATTGTTGGAAAACGATCTGTTTGCCTAATAAAATATCAGAGGAAAGCTTACCAGATAGCTATAAAACTACTGATGTGAATCTGGTATTGAAAGGGATATGTAAAAAATGCATAAGAAAATGAATTTTTTGGTAGTGGTAGTAATTATGTGTCTGGCCGCAGGTACGGCATTTCTTGCTATTATTGCCGCCCTCCCTGTGATAAATATTTTACGAGAGTATTAGATTTTTTAAAAGAAGAAGCTGTGAATTTTGGGAAAGTAAAATTTGAAATGAAGAATAGAAATTTAAGTTAGTCTGAAATGAATATTAAATAGGAATTATTATGTCAGAATTAAAAAAATCTTTGGGAACTCTTCGGTTGACCTTTTACGGTGTAGGTACTATCGTGGGAGCTGGAATCTATACGGTTATAGGGGCTGCAGCAGGACAGGCAGGTACCGACCTATGGTTGAGTTTCATATTCGCAGCCATTGCTGCAAGTGTTTCGGCAATGTCTTATGCCGAATTATCCTCTACCTACCCCAATGCTGGAGCGGAATTCATATTTGTAAGAAAAGCTTTTCCAAAGGTGGATATACCCTCATTTCTCACTGGGTGGACAATTGCTTTTCATAGCTCGGCTACAATTGCAGCAGTACTGTTGGCTTTTGCAGGATATTTCAATACATTTTTTAGTGTACCCGCTCTTTTGATTAGTTATGGAATTTTAATATTGCTCTCCTTGGTAAGTATTACTGGCATTAAAAAATCATCTACCGCAAATATTATTATGGTCAGCATTCAACTGTTGGGATTGTTACTTTTGATAGTGTTTGGACTTATGGAAACTGGCCCACCCAAGGCAGAGTTTTTTAAAGTAGAATCAATTTCTGGAACTTTGGCGGCTACGGCAACATTATTCTTTATATATACAGGTTTTGAACATATGGCAGCCTTGGGTTCGGAAGTTAAAAATCCTGGAAAGACAATTCCTCGTGCTTTTTTATTAACTATGGTTATTACCACAATCATTTACTTGTTTATTGCATTTACGGTTTTAAATATCGCAGATCCTTCTGCTTTGGCAGGAGTGGATTCGCCATTATCACTTGCGGCATCTAACTTAAACAGTTGGTTGCCTATCGTATTAGCAATTGCTGCACTTTTTGCCACAGCCAATGCTGCCTTTAGTGGTATTATTTCCATAAGCAGGTTGCTTTTTGGAATGGCAAGTGTTGGAGAGCTACCAAAGTTTATGACCAAAACAAATGCCCAAAAGGTTCCTTGGGTTACAACCCTCGTGGTTATGGCCTCAGTTGCTGGGTTTTTACTCCTGGGCGATATTAAAATTGTAGCAGGTATGTCCTCTTTAGGTGCTTTGCTTGTATTTGTAGCCGTGAATATTGCACTTATTGTACTACGGTTTAAATCACCTGAGCAAGAAGGACCTTTTAAAGTTCCTTTAGCTATAGGAAGAGTGCCTATTTTACCCATTTTGGCGATACTCATAAGTCTATCCTTAATAATTCAATTCAATTGGCAAGTATATGCGGCATTTGCAGTTGCCATAATCGTGGGTATTGTACTGGATTATTTTTTGGATAAAAAATCAAAGGAAAACATAGATCCTGAAAAGGAAAAGGAATTGTTCAATCATTAAACAAAAATATATGGATTGGATGTTCGAAGATTTTAAGACCGACCTTGATTCTCTTGACTCACGAGTTAAAGAAAAGGCACTGGAAATAGCCAGGAAATTAGTTAATGAGAAGAATTACTCAGAGAAAAAAGCTATCGCAGAAGCGATTGTAATGGCTGAAGAATGGTTTTACGATTTAGAAGGATAATAATTAATTAAAAACTATATAAAATGTTACAAATAATCGAGTTAAAAGAAAAAAATATTGTTGCCACAAAAGCTTCGGGCAAATTGAGAAAAGAAGACATAGAAAAAATCCATCCACTTATTCACGCTATACTGGACAAGGGAATGAAGGTTCGTTGGTATTTTGAAATGGACAATTTTACTGGTTGGGACTTGCCTGGTTTATGGGAAGACCTCAAAATGGATACGGCCCACGCCAGAGACTATGAAAAAATAGCAATGGTAGGAAACAAGCAATGGCAGGATTGGATAACCCAATTTATGAAGCCTTTTACCAACGCCGAAATTAAGTACTTCAATATAGACCAAAAGGAAGAGGCCAAAAGTTGGATTGAGTGCCAGTAAGCTTATTTCCGTAAAAGGTAAACGATGAATAAAATATATATTTTTATTACCATGTGGCGATGAGTTTATTGTGTATTTCGAAATCTTTAGAGGTAAGTAGCTGAATATAAACTATATAAAATTTAGAATTCAGAAAGTTTGACAAATTTAGTTCACCCCTAAAAGTGATAGTAGCAACGGCTCCTTGTAGGCTTTGTTGTTTGTTAGTTGCAGTCTAAAATAGCACTTTTCACCAGAATGCCGCTATTTGCGCTTAACCGATGTTACCCACTGGCTTTTTTTTGTTTTCAGCGTTAGCAATGACATACTCTTTTGCAATTTTTGGTGTAGCGTTGGCTGGTGTGAATTACGAATGTGTATGGCTTTAAGCGTTGGCTTTTCCGTAATACTTTTTCCGCAACCAAAAGGAAACTCGAACCAATAAAATCAATGCAGGAACTTCAACTAAAGGACCAATTACTCCTGCAAATGCTTGTCCCGAATTCAATCCGAAGACTGCAATAGCAACTGCAATAGCTAATTCAAAATTATTTCCTGCTGCTGTAAAAGCCACTGCTGCTGTTTTATCATATTCTGCTCCTGTTGCTCTTGTAATGAAAAATCCAATGATAAACATTAAGCTAAAATAGATGAGTAAAGGAACCGCAATAATCAGAACGTCCATTGGGATTTCCACAATTAATTCTCCTTTCAGCGAGAACATAACCACTATTGTAAATAATAAGGCAATTAATGTCATAGGCGAAATTGTCGGAATGAATTTTTGTGTGTACCATTTTTCGCCTTTTATTTTTACTAAAATTAGTCTGCTCAATATTCCCATCACAAATGGAATCCCTAAATAAATTGCTACGCTTTCTGCAATTGTTCCAATGGAAATATCTACAATAGCACCATCAAAACCAAAATAGGGAGGAAGAACCGTTATAAAAATCCACGCATAAAAACTGTAGGCAAACACTTGAAAAATACTATTTAAAGCAACCAAACCAGCTCCATATTCACTACTTCCTTCTGCGAGGTCATTCCACACTAAAACCATTGCAATACAGCGTGCTAAACCAATTAAAATTAATCCGACCATATATTCGGGATAATCACGTAAAAATGTAATTGCTAAAACAAACATTAAAACGGGACCAATTATCCAATTTAAAATAAGCGAAATAGAAAGGATTTTTGTATTTCTAAAAACCTTTGGCAACAAAGCATAACTGACTTTTGCTAAAGGTGGATACATCATTAAAATCAAACCGATTGCAATCGGAATATTTGTTGTTCCGTTACTAAATGAGTTTATAATATTAGGGAATGTTGGTATAAAATATCCAAGTCCAACTCCAATAGCCATTGCAACAAATATCCATAATGTTAGATTTCTATCAAGAAAACTTAATTTTTTTGTCGCCATTTTTTTATGAGTTTATTTGAGAGAAAACGTATAATAATTCGGTTGCAATTTGCAAACTTCTTTCATTGTATTTTTCTGCTTGTTGTGGCATGTTGTCAAATGCTTTTGGGTCATCAAAAGTCATTGGAATACGTTTTTCGGCACCTGCAATAAATGGACAACCACCATCAGCTTGTGAGCAAGTCATAATTGCGGCAAATTCAGACTTTGGGTTAAAATCGTCATCTAATTTTTTTGAAAACCCAACAATAGGATGTTCATTATCAGCATATTTAATACTGTAAATAGGGTTGTTGCCTTCTGAAATTGTTTTGACTTCAAAGCCTGACTTATGCAAAGTTTCTGCAATCATTGGAAAAAGTGCTGTTGCCTCTGTACCACCTGAATAACAAAAAACATTTTTAATATTAAAATAGTAAGCCATAGTTTGTGCCCAAACTTGTGATAAATGGCTTCTTCGTGAATTGTGAGTACAGATAAAATTAATTCGAATTTCCTGACCACTTGAAACTTTTGACTGAATAAAATCAGTTAGCGGTTGTAAAACTGCTTTACGTTCATCTGAAATTATTTCGGGTTTTAAATTCTTGATTAGATTTTCTATTTCTTTAAACAGCTCTGTTTTGGTTGTTATCATATTAATTATTTGTTTATTGCGATTATACGATTAATCGATTCAAATTTTTTTAACAGCAATCTTCTTTTTCAGTTAGGTCTTGATTAAGAAATTCGGACATTACAGTTTTCATTGCTGTCCAATTTTCTTTATGAATGCAGTAACAAACACTTGTTCCCTCCACATTTCCTTTTATTAAACCTAAATGTTTAAGTTCCTTTAGGTGTTGAGAAATTGTAGGTTGAGCCAATCCAATTTCGTTCACTAAATCTCCACAAACACAAGAGTCAGTTTTAAACAAATGTTGTAAAATAGAAACTCTCGCTGGATGCCCAAAAACTTTTGCAAAAAGAGCAATTTCATTTTGTTGGTCGGTAAACATTTCTGTTTTGGCTAAACCCATTTTATTTATTATTTAATTGCAATATTACGTTTAATATTTAAGTCTTCAAGATTATTTTAGAGCCTTGGCTGGTTCGAATTGTAACTGTGTATGGCTTTAAGCTGTTTTGTTTTTAAGATAAATCCATGTGAAGAAGATAATTTATAAGTTCAGATACATGCGTATCATATTAAATAGATTGCTTTAAAATATAGTAGGGACTCATTAATATAAATGTATTTTTTCAAGTGAATCCTTCTCGAATGCTAGCTTATTTTTCAATCATTACACTCTTTCTACCGTTTTTATATATATCTCCAGAAACAACAAAAAATTAAATTCAACCAATTGATATCATTTGATGTGTTAAAATTTGTAAATAGTTCTTATTTGATATTAAATTACACTATTCTTAATTAAATTTAATTATTTATAAATAATATTCAATTAAAATTGATTTTAACTATCTTTAATTGATGAA
>JBBQUI010000122.1:0-8349 GCA_038212575.1 Flavobacteriales bacterium | reverse complement strand
GCATAAAATTCGTCATGATCTCCTGGAGCTACGTAAACTTTTTCGGCAGCATTGGTAGCCAAACCACCTTGTCCGCCATTTCCTCTTTTATCTTCACTATTATTACAGCTTACCAATCCAGCAGCCATAATAATGGTAATTAAAATATTAATTGTGTTTTTCATTGTTATCTGTTTTAGTTGTTATTCTATTTTTAATTTGCTGGAAGAATTACCTTATCAACTACGTGAATAATTCCATTTCCTGCGGGTATGCTTGCCAAAATCTTGGCACCACCCACAAATACATCATCGCCTTTTACTTCAACAGTTACGTCTTGGCCGCCAGCTTGTCCTAACTTTTTAAATTTTTTCAAAAAGTCTTTGGAGTAATTACCGGGAGTAACGTGATGTTTTAGAATGCTGGCAAGTTTCTCTTTATTTTCAGGTTTTAATAAATCTTCAACTGTTCCCGGAGGTAGCGCATCAAAAGCTGCGTTTGTTGGTGCAAAAACCATTAATGGGCCTGCATTCACCAATACATTCTCTAAGCCCGCAGCTTGAACTGCAGCTACAAGCGTGGTATGGTCTGGTGAGCCGATTGCAATTTGAAGAATGTTTGGTGTTGATCCGTCGTTTGCAATAAAAGCTTGTCCCTGTTTAGTATTTTGGGAATCACTTTTTGAGGAAGTTTCTGAAACGGTTTGTTCCCCTTCAGTTTTTGTTTCGTTTTTACAAGCTGAAAACACGAGTAATACAGCTGAAACAAATAGCAGTTTGGTTATAGTTTTCATTGGTTTTGGTTTTAAAACCTTGCAGGGCCTAAACCCTGCAAGGTGGTTTGGTTGATTAATTAATTATATTAAAGTGTTCTAAAATATTCCAGTACTTGTCTGGCCTCTTCTTCGGTCAGGTTCTGGTTTGCCATTGGCGAGCCATTGAATTCCATTAAAAGCGCTTTTGCAAGCGGATCTTTTTGGGTCATTTCTTCAGGATTGAGAATCATGTTCATGATCCATTCTGGAGTACGTCTTTCAAAAATACCGGTAGGGGCAGGACCAATAAATTTTTTGTCGGGCTTGTGGCAGGCCATACATTTGGTTTTGTAAACTTCCATTCCTTTGGCGGCCATTGCTTGATCTATAGTAGTTGGCAATTCCAGACTTTTAATCGGGCCAATTCCTTTATTGGTTAAATCAATTGTTTCAGATGGCTTTGTGGTGGTTTCAACGGGAGTTTCCGCTGGAGTTTCAATAGTAGGTTTTTGGCCAATTTGAATAGAATCCTTCTTTTTTTCTTCTTTACCGCCGCAGCTTATTAGGGTTACAATTGCAATCGCGGCTAGTGATTTAATTATTATTTTCATAGTTGTTAGAATTATTTTATGAGACAAAATTACAGATCGAACAAAAGATAGAATATGATTTTCGTCATATATGGGATATTTTTATCTTTAATATTTAATTTAAAAAATCACTCAAAACAAACCTTTTAGCATTAGCAAATATTCATGCTTCTCGTAAAGGGTTTTATGGCGGAAATCATTTTAAAAAATATTCTTAAAAATTACTTTTGAAGAAATCTAATATGATGAAAAACATCCTTCTGCCTACAGATTTTTCAGAAAACTCGAAGAATGCGATTAAGTACGCTATGAAGTTTTTTAAAGGTGAAACTTGCACATTCCATATTCTCAATTCCCAAAAACCGTCAGGTTACATAACTGCCGACGTGCTCTATGGGGCTCCCGGCACTACAATTTATGATGGTATTTTGAACGACAATAAAAAGGAACTTGAAAAAATGGTTCAATTTTGTGACTCAATTTCTGAAAAGGAAGATTTCACCTTCGTCCCAAAACTCGATTTTGACAATATTATTGATGCCGTAAACCAAGCTGCTGCTCTGTATAATATTGAATTGATAGTTATGGGCACGAATGGTGCGACAGGTGCTGCTGAAGTTGTTTTCGGAAGCAATACATTAAAGATTATACAAAATGTTGATTGTCCCCTTATAGCTGTTCCACAAGGATACACTTTTGAAAAAATTGAATCAGTTTTGCTCTCGCTTAATTATCAATATGAGGTATCGGACAAAACGTTTGAAGTTCTTTCAGAAATAATAAAAAAACACGAAGCAACCCTTAAAATTCTTGAAATAGAGGAAGAAAATATTCAACTGACTTCAAAAAAAAATAACGCTGAAGAAGTATTCAAAGAAATTAATTTTGAGTGTTTCATCCTAAAAAATATCCCTGCATCAATAGCGATCAATGCCTTTGAGCAATTAATACCCGTGCAGCTTCACGCAATGGTAGTAGAACGCAAAAGCTTTTTGAATTGTTTTATTTTTGGGTCTGAAACCTCAAAAATAAGTTACGGTTCGCCAGTTCCACTTTTGGTATTCCATTAAATTTTAAAAACCTATTTTACTATTAAAAGGTTATTCTTTTTGAGTGCATGTACCAGAGTTTTCACATAATCGCGAATGGTAGTTGCGGCTTTTGGTGGGTCAACAATGTCTATCTTTCCGCGCCATAATAAATCATGTTCCTTGCCGGGGCAGAGGCAATACAACGATGTTTCTGTGTTATAAACAGCATAATCCTCAACCTGCTCGCTGCCGTAAACAGGTCTATTTTCGGAATAATAATCACTAAAAGATTCGAAAGATTTGGTTAGGTTTCTGTATGATTGCGCAATGGTAGCTTTGCTTTCCTGTCCAGTAACCTTTGAAAACAGAACCGCATCAAAACCGGCATTCAAAAGTTCTTTTTCAATATTTTCCAAGTTGTCTTCCGATTGATTATTATCAATAAAAGTGCTTTCGAAATAATCAACGCTTTTAACGGCAATCACATCATCCGCCTCCAAAGCTTGCACAAGGCTATATTCAAATTGGCGCTGCAGTCCTCCATTCGGTATCAAACCCACCACCAATAATTTATTAGCTTGAAAATTTGGAGTTTCAGCATTTACGTATTCATCTAGCAAACGGCTGGTGGAGCAACTGGAAACCAATACTACAAAAACCGTTATGGCAAATAATCTATTCATAGTATTTCCTTTTTAAAAAGTTAATCATTCAGGGCTATCTATTTTCTTAACGAATGCGTATGTAAATATACGTTTCTATTTTTTCAAATTTTAGGGCAATAAAAGATACAATAAACTTAAAGTAAGTTATTATTTTCCGGAATGATAATTATCAGTCATTTAGGTAAAATTTATTGTTCCTAAAAATTTCAAGTAAAGAAAAAATTAAGTATCTTTGTTAACCAAATGGTTAAACCATAAAGTTAAAAAATGGCAAAGACAAATAAAAATAAGGACACCGAAGGCCAAATATTGAACGCAGCCGAAAACGTATTCCAAAAAAAAGGAATGGATGGTGCGCGTATGCAGGAAATAGCTGATGAAGCAGGCATAAACAAGGCGATGTTACATTATTACTATCGCAGCAAACAATTACTTTTCGAAGCAGTTTTCACGAATGCTTTTTCACTTTTGGCGCCGCAGCTCAACAAAATTTTGAACGATGATTCATCGATTGAAGACAAGGTGAAGAACTTCACACACAATTACATTTCCTTTATATCAAAGCATCCCTATCTGCCCAATTTCATCATTCAGGAATTGAACCGCAATCCAAAATTTTTCGAGAAAATTCAACAAAATGCCGCATTTCCAACGCTCGAAAAATTCAAAACCCAAGTGACCGAGGAAGTGGAAAAAGGGATTTTGAAACCGATTGACGGCGAACAGCTTTTCATTAATATTATTTCGTTAAATATTTTCCCTTTCGTAGCAACTCCTTTAATAAAAGGCTTTTTAAAACTTGACGACAAGGGTTTCAAACAATTAATGGAACAACGGAAAATAGCAGTTTCTGAGTTTATTGTCAATTCCATAAAAAAGTGAAACAATGAAAAAACTGTTGTTTATATTTTTCAGTTTCGCCCCACTTTACATTTTCGCACAGCAAGTTTTGACTTTGCAAGAATGTTACGCTCTTGCGGAAAAAAACTATCCATTGGCGAAGCAAACTGCTTTATTAAAGGATAAAACAAACTCTGAAATTAAGGTGCTGGAAAAAGAAAGGTTGCCAAAATTGGATCTTAATGCCCAAGCCACGTACCAATCGGATGTTATTGAATTTCCATTACAAATTCCAAATTCAAACATTGAACCACCCAACAAAGACCAATATCGCGCTACTCTGGACGCCAACCAATTGATTTATAACGGCGGAAACATTGCGGCAAACAAGAAACTGAAAACCGCCGAACTTGAAACACAGCAACAACAAATCGCGGTAAATCTTTACACTTTAAAGTCACGGGTTAATTATAATTACTTCAACGTTTTACTTTTTCAGGAACAGGAAAAATTATCACTTTCAAAAATGGAACAGCTGAGCTCACGGTTAAAAGAAGTAAGCGCGGGCGTTAAATATGGTGCGGTTCTCCCCGCTTCCGAACAGATACTGAAAGCGGAAATGCTAAAACTGCAACAACAGCTTTTGCAAACTAATTTTGACCGAAAAAAAGCACTGGACAATTTATCATTATTGCTTTCACTCAATATAGACAGCAAAACAAATTTGATTAATCCAGAAATTTTGGTTGAACTTAATTCTATTTCGGAGCGTCCGGAACTGAAACTTTTTGAATTGCAGCAAAACCAATTGGAAACTTCAAAAGAAGTTATTTCAAAAAACAATTATCCAAACATTTTAGGATTTGCGCAGGCGGGCTACGGCAATCCGGGATTGAATATGCTGGACAATTCGTTTCAGGATTTTTATATGGCTGGGTTAAAATTGAACTGGAATATTTTTGATTGGGGAAAAACGAAGGAGAAAAAACAAACCGTAGATATTTCAAAAGAAATAGTTTCCACCGAAAAAGAAACGTTTTTGTTGAATAACCAAATGCAACAAAAAGAAGCCGAAAGTGACATAAATAAATATGAATCAATGGTTCAAAAAGACGCCGAAATAATTACGCTGCGCGAAAAAGTTTTGGAAGCCACAACTTCACAATTTCAGAATGGCGCAATCACTTCTTCAGAATACATTACCGAACTGAACAATCTTTATGAAGCCAAAATTGATCAAAAATTGCACGAAATTCAATTGGCGCTTGTAAAGGCGAATTATAAGGTAATTAAAGGAGATTCAAATTAAAAAAATGACCACGAGTACACGAATTATATATATAATCATTGTAAAACTGATGGCAGGTTTAACAATAAGGAATAGCGAACTTACGTAACACCAAAAAAACATTCGTGCATTCGTGGCAAAAAAACATAAAGATGAAAAAACTACAAATTCTAATAACAACATTCCTTTTAGGAACTCTACTCTCCTGCTCCAATGGCGAAAAAGCAGATGGTTACGGAAACTTTGAAGCTACCGAAATCATAGTTTCTTCAGAAGCAAACGGAAAACTTGAATTTCTAAATTTAGAGGAAGGCCAAATTTTGGAAAAAGGAACATTAGTCGGACTGGTTGATACACTTCAACTTTATTTGAGTAAACAACAGTTGCGTGCTTCAAAAGAAACAGTAGCTTCAAAATCGGGTGGTGTTTGGTCTCAAGTGAGTGTCTTGAATCAACAATTGCAAACCGCAAAAACGGAACAACAACGCGTGCAAAATATGTTTTCAGAAAACGCTGCTACCCAGCGCCAAGTAGATCAAGCCAACAGCCAAGTGGACGTTTTGAAAAAGCAAATTCAGAATGTGGAAACCCAAAATGCACCCATCGTAAACGAAGTGAAATCCATCGATGCCAAAGTGGCGCAAATTGAGGAGCAAATATCAAAAAGTAGTATAATCAATCCCATAAAAGGCACGGTGCTTACCAAATATGCCGAGCCGGGAGAGATTGTTTCATTTGGAAAACCACTGTATAAAATCGCGGATTTACAAGAAATGACGCTACGCGTTTACGTAAGCGAAACACAACTTCCAAATATCAAAATCGGGCAGGAAGTAACCGTAAAAATAGATTCTGGAGAAGAAATGAAAAACTACAAAGGAACTATAAGCTGGATTTCAGCTTCTGCGGAATTTACACCGAAAATAATTCAAACTAAAGAGGAACGTGTAAACTTAGTTTATGCAGTAAAAATTACTCTGAAAAACGACGGGAGCCTAAAAATTGGGATGCCCGCGGAAATGTGGATTTCTGAATAGGGATTAGGGATTAGGGATTAGGGATTAGGGATTAGGAAAAATAAATAATAATGAAGTTTCAAAATTCATATAAATGGAAGCAAATACAGATAATTTAGAAGGTTATTTAGATAATCATTTCATCCATCGCAGTAATTGGTTAAGAGCGGCTGTTCTTGGGGCTAATGACGGGATTTTATCTACGGCAAGTATAGCAATTGGGGTAGCCGCCGCAAGTGACATGAGAGACCCAATAATACTGGCAACAGTAGCGGGTTTGGTGGCTGGAGCACTTTCAATGGCTGCAGGAGAATATGTTTCCGTAAGTTCTCAAACAGATATAGAAAAAGCTGATATAGCGCGAGAAAAAATAGAGTTAGCAGAAATGCCAGAAATAGAGCTAATTCGATTAGCTGAAATTTACGAAAAAAGAGGTTTAAAAAAAGAAACCGCGCTCATTGTAGCAAAAGAATTTACAGAAAATGATGCTTTAGCTGCACATGTTAGGGATGAATTGGGAATTAATGAAATAAGCCAAGCAAATCCCATACAAGCTGCACTAGCGTCTGGAGCCTCATTTATTGTTGGAGGGGTTCTTCCGCTTGTTGTAACGCTATTCCTACCCTTAAAAAGTATGGAATATACATTATATGGTTCTGCTATTTTTTTTCTAATAATTTTAGGCGTGGTAGCTGCCAAAACAGGCGGTTCAAGTATTGGGAAAGCTATAATCAGAATTACCTTTTGGGGAACAATAGCAATGGGAATCACAGCATTAGTTGGGTATCTATTTGGAATAAATATTTAGAAAATTATAAATTAATTTAAATAACACATTATGAAAAAAGTAATCTTAACAACAGCAATCATTTCAGCATTATTAATAAGCTGTAACGAAACCAAACAAAAAGAGGAAAGTACTGAAACCGTTCAAACCACGGAAGGGGTTAACGAACACGAAATGGAAGAAATGGCCACCGAAATGCATTCAATGAACAATGCTTGGGTAAACGAAATAAAACTCGACAACGGGAGCAAATGGCAAGCTAATCTAGAAACAACTGAAGGCGTTGATAAAATGCTTGGTTTAGTTAAAACCAGCGAACCAAAAACTGTGGAAGATTACCACACTTTGGCTTCAAAACTAAACGAGGATAAAAACGTATTGGTAAAAAAATGTACAATGGAAGGTCCTTCACACGACAACCTACACGTTTTTCTACTTCCACTTATCGAGAAAATTGAAGCTTTAGGAAAGGTTTCAACTACGGAAGAAGGCTCTGAAGTAACAGCAAGCATCAAAGAAAACCTTGATGGTTATTACACTTATTTTCAATAAATAAAATTTAAAACAATGGAAAAACATCATTATAACGTAGATATAGACTGGCGCCAAGACCGAAAAGGAATAATGTGCTCGCCAGAACTGGCTGAAGGCGATGTTCAATCGTCAAACTGTATTGAAATTGCCACACCCCCAGAATTCCCAAAGGGAATGCCCAATATTTGGTCGCCCGAACATCTTTTTACAGCAGCTGTAAGCAGTTGTTTAATGACCACTTTTTTGGCAATTGCTGAAAATTCAAAGCTGGATTTTTCAGGTTTCAGTTGCAAATCGAAAGGTGTTTTAGAAAGAGTGGATGGTAAATATTTAATGACGGAGATAATTCTGCAACCCACCGTAACCATCAAAGACGAAAAAGACCGTGAACGCGCTGAACGAATTGTTGAAAAATCGGAAGCAGCTTGTTTGATTTCAAATTCAATAAAATCGAAAATTACGATGGAAGTTACCATCCTAACAGAATCTCAAGAACGATGAGTTAATGTGTTATTGGGTTACTGAGTTACTCAGTTATTGGCAAACCCATTTAATAACTTAATAACTCAGTAACTTAATTACCTAAAAAAATGAGCATTTCCCTCAGCAATATCAGCAAATCCTATAAAAAGGTAAAAGCAGTTCAGGACATTTCGTTTGATGTGAATCCGGGCGAACTCTTTGGTCTCATCGGTCCCGATGGCGCAGGGAAAACTACCATTTTCAGAATTTTGACCACGCTTTTAATTCCAGATGAAGGGACTGCCATAGTCGCTGGGTTGGATGTTGTAAAGGATTATAAAGCCATACGGAATTCCGTAGGCTATATGCCGGGGCGGTTTTCACTTTATCAAGATTTGACGGT
>JBBQUI010000121.1:0-8398 GCA_038212575.1 Flavobacteriales bacterium | reverse complement strand
TATTTAGAAAACAATCAATCACAGGCGAAGGGTCGTTTTGAGGATTATTTAAGGCAATTCCCAAATGGCCAACACGCACAAAATGCACATTTCTATTTGGGCCAGATTTATTTCACCGATGGAAAAAGCGATCAAGCCATTCCACATTTTGAATATGTGGTGAATCGCGAACGAAGCGAATTTACAGAACAAGCTTTGGCGCGGGTTTCGGAATTGTATTTGGGCAAAAAGGATTACCAAAATGCTTTAAAATATTTAACGCGTTTGGAAACCGAAGCAGATTTTCCGCAGAACGTCATCTTTGCGCAGACCAACAGTATGAAGGCTTCGTATGAGTTAAAGCAATATGCCGAAGCTGTAAATTATGCAGAAAAAGTGCTTCAAAATTCAAAAATTGACAATTCAATAAAGAGTGACGCACAAGTAATTATCGCCCGTTCGGCGATAAAAACCAATAACGAGGCAAAAGCGAAAACCGCTTACGCCGAAGTACAGAAAATCGCCACCGGCCAACTTGCTGCAGAAGCGCTTTATTTCGATGCTTATTTCAAAAACAAAGAAGGAAATTTTGAAGGCTCAAACACTTCCGTGCAGAAATTGGCGAAGGATTATTCTAGCTACAAACTTTACGGTGCCAAAGGTTTGGTGCTGATGGCGAAGAATTTTTACGCTTTGAAAGACGCTTACCAAGCCACATACATTTTAGAAAGTGTAACCAAAAATTTCACCGATTATCCGGATGTGGTTGAGGAAGCAAAAGCAGAGCTCGCCGTAATCAAGAACGCTGAGGCAAAAACAAATTCTTCCGTGGAAACTGGCGGAAACTAATTAGAACCAAACCTAACAGGTTTTAAAAACCTGTTAGGTTTAATCATCACTCAAAAATAGACTCAAAATAAAGCGAATACTATGTTCAAGACCCTTAAAGCAGGATTTCTATTAAACATAAAAAACATCCCCACCCAAACTCCCCTTCGAAGAGGAGGAGTAGCTTCCCCCTTCGAAGGGGGATTGAGGGGGATGTTCTTCCTAATTACTCTAATTCTTATTAGTTTTTACGCGACCTCCCAGGAAAAAGAACTGGACCCGGAGGTTGTAAACATTGTAAAACCTTACACGCCCACAATTTCGGATGCCTTTAAAGTGAAGGAAACCCCATCTTTGAACGATTCCATTTCAACCACAAAAAAGGAGGTGAAATACAGTATTTTCTCGGTTCCTGTGGCTTCAACTTTTACACCGGCAAAAGGAAAGGCTACTACGGTTGAAAAGACAAAACCTATAAAATTATACGATAATTACGCAACACTGGGTTTTGGAAATTACACTTCAATTTTGGGTGAGTTCTACAGCAATTTTGAAATCAGCCGTACCGATAATGCTGGGTTTTTCTTTCGTCACAATTCTTCACAGGGCGATATAGAAGGCGTTAAACTGGATAATAAATATTACGATACAAGTCTGGATGCAAATTACACAAGTCGACAAAAAGATGCAACTTACAGACTTGACGCGGGTGTGGAGCATCAACTTTACAATTGGTATGGGGTGCCAGAGATAGTTTATATTCAGGAACCAAATGTGCAAATAGACCCACAGCAAACTTATATTAGCGGCTATGCTGGCGGGAGTATTGCGTTGGACGATTCGTTTTTTGAAAGAGCTGCCTTGAATATTCGCTATATGGGGGATGCGTTTTCTTCTTCGGAATTTAACGCAACGTTGAAGCCAGAGTTCTCGTTCCCACTTGAAAATTTGACTTTTAAAATTGATGGCGATATTGATTATTTGAGCGGAAGTTTTGACAGAAATTACACCAACACTTCCGACATTAAATACAGTTATTTAAATGCGGGATTGGCGCCGTCCATTACTTTTGTAAATGATGATCTCAGCGTTTCTTTGGGGGTTGCGGGTTATGTGAGTCTGGATTCTGAAAACAGTGACACCGACTTTTCATTGTACCCAAGATTGAACGCTTCGTTCCGTTTGCTGGATGAAACAGTAATTTTGTATGGTGGGGCAGAAGGCGGTCTTCAGCAAAACACTTATTACAATTTCAAAGAAGAAAATCCATTTGTTTCGCCTACTTTAAATGTTGCACCCACTAAAAAATTATATGAAGGTTTTGGAGGAATCAAAGGAAAATTGTCTAATTCAGTAGCCTATAACGTGAGAGCTTCTTATGGGAAAGATGAGAATAAAGCATTGTTTCAGGCCAACTTCATTAATTTGCTAGCACCAGGTCTTGAAGGGTATCAGTTCGGCAACTCTTTCAATATAGTTTATGACGACGTAAACACTTTGGCGTTTTTTGCAGAATTGAAAGTTGAGGTTTCAGATAAATTTTCTTTGGGAATAAACGGAACTTATAATAGTTACAGTACAGATTTGCAAAATGAAGCGTGGAACTTGCCAGATTTAAAGGCTTCGGTATTTTCAAATTTCAACATTACAGAAAAATTGTATGGAGGTGCCTCGTTGTTCTATGTAGGTGAAAGAAAGGACCTTCATGTAGATCCATATAATACACAGGAAGTTACACTTGATGGCTATGTGGATGCCAATTTAAGTTTTGGATATAGATTTACCGACAGGCTTTCGGCTTTTGTAAAAGGAAGCAATCTATTTGGCGATAATTATGAAAAATGGCTGAATTATCCTGTGCAGGGAATACAGGGATTGGCTGGAGTTACTTATAAATTTGACTGGTAATTTTATTGATCAAAAGTCGAGAACAATTTTAATGTTTTTTTTCACCTGATTCACTAAATTAGTAGGAAGAATCCCTATTTTTTTGATTAATTTTTTGTTGTCGATGGCTCTAACTTGATCGATCAAAATATCACTTTCCCTATCTAAATCCGTTACGCCTTTTGCGATATAAACCCGTAATATTTCGGATTTTCTAAATACTTGTGTAGTTAACGGGCACACGATAGTGGAAGGATGGGGGATTGCATTCAAAAAATTGGTTTGGAGAATTAGCACCAGACGGGTCTTTCCCGGTTCGGTACCAATTTGAGGGTTTAAATCTGCCAGCCATATTTCAAATTGTTTAATTTACATTTTCGAAAATTTCAAATTCTGCCAATACTTCCATTGAGTTGCCACTAACCAATTTTGATTCTTTTTTCAACTGATTTTCAATCATTTTACTTTTTTGAAACTTATTGTAGAACTCCAGCGCTTCGTTTATATAACGATTTCTTGGCTTTTTAAGATTTTTTAAAATTTCTTCGGTTTCTCCAAAAATGGAATCGTCTATTTTTAATGATACTGTTTTCATCTCAAATGTTTTACTCAAAAGTATATCTTTTTAGTATATCTTCAAGGAACATACATTTTATTTTAGCGTAAATTTCTATTGTACATATGCTTTCTTTATTTTTACCGCTCAAATCAAAAATGATGAAAAAAGTACTATTTCTATTATTAGCTATATCAATTACTTCTTGTGCGCCCGATAAGCTTCCTGCAGATTTACTGATAAAAAACGCCACAATTTATACCGTAGATAAAGATTTCAGCACTGCAAACGCTCTGGTGGTAAAGGATGGAAAAATCCTTGAAATAGGCTTAAAACCTGAACTTGAATTGAAATATGATATTAAGGAAACCTATGATGCTAAAGGAAATACAGTAGTTCCTGGCTTGATCGATGCTCATGCCCATTTGTATGGCCTCGGACTTGGATTGCAAAATGTTGATTTGGTAGGAACCACAAGCTTCGATGAGGTTTTGGGGAAAGTGGTTGCTTTTCAGGAAGAGAAAAAGATGCCCTATATAATCGGACGCGGTTGGGATCAAAACGATTGGGAAGATAAAAACTTTCCGACAAAACAAAAGTTGGATTCACTTTTTCCCGACACACCCGTAGCGCTTCAGCGTATTGATGGCCACGCTTATTTGGTGAATTCAAAAGCGATGGAACTTGCCGGAATTACTTCAAAAACCAAAGTTGCAGGCGGCGAAGTGGTTTTAGAAAACGGCGATCCAACTGGAATTTTAATTGACAGCCCGACGGATCTTATCGATAAAACTTTCCCCGAAATCACGGATGAAGTTTCAACCGAAGCACTTTTGGAAGCAGAAAAAATCTGCCTTCAATACGGATTGACAACTGTTGATGACGCTGGTTTGAACAGAAATATTATTGAATTGATTGATACACTTCAAAAAGAAGGAAAATTCAAATTGAGGATGTACACTATGATTAGCAATAGTCGCGAAAATCGTGACTATTATTTGCAAAATGGAACTTATAAAACCGATCGATTAAACGTGCGTTCCTTTAAAGTTTATTCCGATGGAGCACTTGGCTCCCGCGGTGCTGCCATGCGCGAACCATACAGTGATATGCCCGGGCATTTTGGCGCAATGATTACCACAGCCGATAGTTTGGATTATTTAGCTGAAAAGATTGCCGCTTCGGAGTTTCAGATGAATACGCACGCCATTGGCGATTCTGCAAATATTGCAGTCTTACGCGCTTATAAAAAGGCTTTGGAAGGCAAAACGGATAGACGTTGGAGAGTAGAACATGCGCAGATTATTTCGCCACAGGATTTCAGTTATTTTGCAGACAATAACAACATTCTACCCTCAGTACAACCTACCCATGCAACAAGTGATATGTATTGGGCTGAGGATAGAGTGGGAGCGGAACGGATGAAAGGCGCTTACGCATATAAAGAGTTGCTCAACAAAGCTGGAATGGTTGCTTTGGGAACTGATTTCCCAGTTGAGCACGTTAACCCGATGTACACCTTTTACGCCGCCGTTGCCCGAAAGGATTTAAATAATTATCCTGAAAATGGTTTTCAAATGAAGGATGTATTGACCCGTGAAGAAGCTTTACGCGGAATGACCATTTGGGCAGCTTTCGCCAATTTTGAAGAAAACGAAAAGGGAAGCATTGAGGTTGGGAAATTTGCAGATTTTACCGTTCTCGATAAAGATATAATGAAGGTTGATGAAAAAGAACTTCCGAACACAAAGGTTTTGGCAACTTTCATCAATGGCGAAATGGTTTATGAATCTGAATAAAAGCACTTTGTGACTTTGCGCCTTTGCGTGCAAAAATTTTCTCGCAAAGGCGCAAAGTCGCAAAGAAGAAATGAGATGGAAAATATTCTGAAACAACTTCCGCAGAAAGCAAAGGAAGCCGAGGCCGAAAACAAAAAGTTTTTTGCAAAGCTGAAGAAAAAGCCGCCCAAACATCTCGATAATTTGATGCAGGAATTGCACGACGAAGAATTCCGAAAAACAGATTGTTTAACTTGTGCCAATTGCTGCAAAACCACCGGCCCGCTTTTTACCGATAAAGATATTGAGCGTATTTCCAAACATTTCAGGTTGAAACCGCAACAGTTTATTGAAACGTATTTGCGGATAGATGAAGACAAAGATTATGTGTTGCAAAGCGTTCCCTGCACTTTTTTGGGAGCAGATAATTATTGCAGCATTTACGATGTGCGCCCAAAAGCCTGTCGCGAATTTCCACATACAGATAGAAAGAAATTTCAGCAGATTTCAAATCTTACAATGAAAAATGTTGCTGTTTGCCCAGCGGCTTATAATATTGTGGAGGAGATGAAACGACTTTTAAATAAGTAGCAGTGGGCAGTTTCAGTATGCACTACGCAGTCTGGAGAAATAGTTGCTTGATAAAAATCTGTTTCTTTAATTTTTCTGATAATAATCCCAAGTTGCTTTTGCTATATCTGCAATTATTTCTTCTCCGTCTTTAAATTTTTCTGTGGTGTTATGCACAAAAACAGATATTGCAAAATGTTGTCCGTTAGGTAATTTTACGATTCCTATATCATTTATAGCGCCTGTTAATCCTGCATCATTTGTAAATGAACTTCCCGTTCTATGGGCAACTTCTGTGTTTTTGGGTAATTTTCCCTTTATTCTATTTTGTCCAACAGAGGTTTCTAACATAGTTTTATATAGAAATTTGGTTGAACTTTTTGTCAGTATTTGCGTTTGAAAGAGTTTCTTTAAAAGATGAGTGGCATTATTTGGTGTTGTTGTATTTAAAAATTGTGCTTCCCAATTTTGGTGCATATCTTCTTCATTATTTACAATGATAAAATCTGGATTATTAATGAAACTATCGATGGTTTTTACACCACCAATAAGTCTTATCAATATATCACATATATTATTATCACTGTTTTTAACAGTCCATTGTATTGCTTCTTTTAGAGTTATTGAAATGTTACCGTCAGGGAATTTATCTCGAAAAGGACTCCATGTATTTTCAAGCAATTCACTCTTTTTGATAAATAATTTTTGATTTAAAGAAAGTTCTCCTTTGTCAACTTTATTCAAAACTGTTAATGCAATATGAAATTTGAAAACGCTTAACATTGGATAATTTTTGTTTCCATTAATACTTAGGTTATCTCCGGTTTCTAATCCAAAAAGTGAAACTCCAACAGCTGCATTTTTTGCAGCGATGATTTGCTCAATTTGATTTCGAAGTACGACTTTTTTTTGACCAAAAATTTGTAATGAGAGAAGTAAATAGAAAATTATTAAAAAGCGTTTTTTCATATAAATCTCTTTTTTTAGATGTGTATTCTTCGGTTGTTTATTAAGTTTCGGCATACTGAATACTGCAACAGAAAACTGCAACTTTTTTAAGGGTAAAGCAAATACTTCTCCCTAACCTTCTGAAAACTGTCAAGCCCATCTTTCCAAGAATCCCGAATTTTTTCAGCAGATAAACCTTGCTCAATTTGTTGTTGCAATTTCTTTGTTCCAGCAAGTTTCACAAAAAATGAATTGAAAAAATCCTTCTTTTTCCCGTTGGCGTTGTAGGCATCGATTAGCCATTCCAAATTTATTTTACTCAATCTCGGTTCTTTTCTGAGGTCTTTTCCGTGGCAAAGTTGCCCTTTGAATTTTGGGTCTTTTGAGCCTTCGTTGGATTGTGGCGTATATTCAAAAGTATATTTTGAAGCGGGCAAACTCGGTGCTCCAAAAACCTGAAATTGCATATCCGTGCCGCGGCCGGCGTTTATAAACGTTCCTTCAAAAAAGCAGAGGCTAGGGTAGAGGTTTATGGCTTGATCGTTAGGTAAATTTGGGGATGGTTTTATGGGAAGTGAATACTGTGTTTCATGAGTGTAGTTTTTCATTCCGATAATGGTAAGGTCGCATACATCTTTTTTTTGCGACCAATCTTTTTCTTTGTTATTCAGCCATCCTTCGCCATTTATCATAGCTGCGTATTCGCCAATAGTCATTCCGTGAACCACTGGAATTGGATGCATTCCCACAAAGCTTTCATTCTCAGGTTCCATTATTGGCCCGTCAATGTAATGTCCGTTGGGATTTGGACGGTCTAAAACTATGACGGGAATACCTAACTCTGCGCAGGCTTCCATAACATAATGAAGCGTGGAAATGTAGGTGTAAAAACGTGCGCCAACATCTTGTATGTCAAAAACTACTACGTCAATTCCTTTCAATTGTTCTTGGGATGGTTTTTTGTTATTTCCGTAAAGTGAGATTAAAGGAACACCCGTTTTTGAATCTACTCCATCTTTCACATGTTCACCCGCATCGGCAGTACCTCTAAAACCGTGCTCTGGAGCGAAAACCTTTTTAATAATAATATTTTTCGAAATCAAAAAATCTACAAGATGCTGGTTTTCATTTTCCAAAAAAGAAGTCTGATTCGCAACCACTCCCACTTTTTTTCCTTTCAGCAGTTCGGAATAAAGTTGAAACTGCTCAGCACCAACAATAATATCTTGGTCACTTAGGGAAGTCGAAGTTCCGTCATCCGTCATCGGCCTTCCGTCCTCATTTCCCCCTTTGGGGGTTAGGGGGCTTTTCTCATTGGAACTTCCGCAGGAAAAAATGGTCAAAACAACCAATAAAACTGTATTTTTGAAAAAAGTTAAGCCCATAAAATTTCAGTGAATTTCGAATTTTTCATCGCTCGGCGCATCATTGCTTCCAAGGACTATAAAAGTAGTATTTCGGCGCCGATAATAAAAATTGCAATCACCGCAATTGCGCTCGGTATTATTATGATGCTAATCTCGATTGCAACGGGCGTTGGGCTTCAAAAAAAGATTCGCGAAAAGGTTTCTGCCTTCAATGGCGATATAATCATTACGAATTTCGACACCAACTTTTCCAATGATTCCCAAAACCCGATTTCAAAAGATCAGGATTTTTACCCCACTTTTAAAAATATTGATGGAATAAAACACGTGCAAGTTACCGCTTCCAAAGGCGGCGTAATCCGTACCGAGACCGATTTTGAAGGTGTGGTGGTAAAAGGCGTGGGCAATGATTACGATTGGGAATATTTCAAGGATTATTTGGTGGAAGGAAAATTGCCCGATTTTAAAGGTGATTTAAACGAAGA
>JBBQUI010000120.1:0-8409 GCA_038212575.1 Flavobacteriales bacterium | reverse complement strand
GTAGCCGCTTGCAATTGCTGAAGAAGAAGCAAGTACCAACATGAGCAAATTAACATCAAACAAAACATCGCGAACGCGCAAATCTGGAGCCAAAATGTAAATACTCGTAAGATATTGGGCAATTACAATTATGAGAATATTATAGCCGCGAACCACAGAAAACAAGCTGAAAAACTTTAGGAGGAAGAGTTTTTGTTTTCTGTTAAACATTTTATAAATATATAATAGTCTTTATGAAAAAATAAATTCAGAAAACTACTTTTTCAAAAATCGTCTCACCCCTACTTCCCCATCCTCTGTTCTTATTTTTATAAAATATAATCCAGAAGTTAAATTTTTAACTTCAATCTTAGGATTATTATCGTTTATGGGTAAGCTATATTTTAAAACCAATTGTCCTAAATTATTGTAAATTTCAATTCTTTCTAATTGTTTTTCAACAGATATATATATAAAATCTGAAGAAGGATTTGGATAAACTGAAAAATTAAGAGTAGCATTTTCTCCAACTCCCATTATTAGCGAGTTTCTAAACCATAATATTTCATTTGATCCTTCCATAACTGCGAAAACATCTTTATCGCCATCGGCATCAACATCAGCAGCATATACAAAGTTAGGTCGATCTGCATCATTTTTTATAATATTTTGAGGCCCAAAAGTTCCCGCTCCGTCAATATTTTCGTACCAAGCAATTTTTTGATCATAAAATGACGCTGAAATCACATCAAGATCTCCATCATTATCTATATCTATTGAATAAGCATTTAATGGTGTAACGACATCTGATGTTATTATATTCTCTGGGCCAAAATTACCTTGTCCATCCAAATTTTCAAACCAAATAATACTATTATCTACTGTATTGGTCGCAACAACATCTACGTCATCATCGCCATTAATATCAGCTCCTTCAATATAATATGTATCTAAAGAAATTAATACAGGTGACCCAAAAACTCCCCCTCCCAAATTCTCAAACCAAGTTGCCCCATCTTCGCCAAATACACCCAAAGAAGAGCAAAGAATATCAATTGCTCCGTCATTGTTAATATCGACCGTATCAATAGAAACTGGGGCAAAACCAAAAGCGTTGTATATAATGTTTGGTTGTCCGAATAATCCTTGACCATCTATATTTTCACGCCAAACTAATTCCATAGTCATAAAAGAGGCATAAACAATATCTAAATCTCCATCCCCATCAACATCCGCAGAATTTACTTCCCTCACTGACGGTCCGGTGTTATCTTCAAAGATTATATTTTTTGGCCCAAAATTTCCGTTTCCATCTAAATTTTCATGCCAGGCAACCATAAAATCTGTTGAATACAATACATCTATGTCTCCATCATTATCTATATCTGCTCCTTGCACACAATGTGCTGCATAATTTTTCTTTGATATTGTTCTTTGAATGCCAAAATCACCATTCCCACTTCCTTTTTTATACCAAGCAATCTCACCATCATTATAGGAAGCAGAAAGCACATCCAAATATCCATCACCATCAATATCCACAATGTCCATATATTTTGGATTATCTACGTTAATTGTAAAAAATTCCTGTGGCCCAAAACTCCCAGCTCCATCCATATTTTTGTGAAAACCTATTCGATCTTCTGAGGCGAATAATATATCCAAATCTCCATCATTATCAACATCAGCGGAATAAAGAGATGCAATAGTTAAAGAGTCAGTATTCAAATCTTGTGGTGGCCCAAAATTTCCTGCCCCGTCCAAATTTTCACTCCAGACGATGGCTGGGTTCGAATCGGAATAATAACCCGATACTACATCATAATCTCCGTCACCATCAATATCTGTTGGATAAACTGTATTAAGAATAAAATTATTATTTACTATAGTTTGTCTAGGCCCAAAGTTTCCCAGACCATCAATGTTATTATGCCAAGATACTTTACCGTCACTGGTCGAAACCACATCCAAATCATCATCACCATCAATATCTACTGCATAAATTGCATTATCAATTCCTGAATTTGAAATGGTCCGAAGTGGTCCAAATTGTCCTTGGGAGTTTATATTTTCATACCAACCTAAAGGACTATTATATCCTCCACCTGATAATACATCAATATCTCCATCGCCATCCATATCTGCAGCAGAGACCGCATCTATTACAAGAACATTATTATTTATAATATTTTCTGACCCAAAGCCCCCACTTCCATCGGTATTTTCATACCAAACTACCTTTCCTTCACTAGGAGTTCCTGAACCTGAAACAACATCCATATCGCCATCCCCGTCAATATCTGCAGCAAAAACCGAACGAGCCCCAATTGCTTCTGTTGATATTATCATTTGATTTCCGAAAGTACCCTGTCCATCTAAATTTTCGTACCATGCAATTTTATTATCATAATAAGATGCAGAGAGCACATCTATATCCCCATCATCATCAATATCTACAGCAAAAACAGCTCTAGCCGCCATGGCTTCTGTGGAAATTAATTGTTGATTCCCATAACCTCCTTGCCCATCCAAATTTTTATACCAGGCAATTTTATTGTCATATGATGAAGCTGAAAGAATATCAATGTTACCATCCCCATCAATATCTGCGGCAAATACAGATGTAGGACTATTTGTTGCATTTTGATTTCCTATTACAATTTTCTCTTCAAACTCAATTTGAGCATAGCTATTTAAATAAATTAACAAGATTAGCACTATAGATAATTTTCCTTTCATCCTAAATGTGTTTTAAACATACGTTTATGGTAATACAATTCCCTATTAAAATGGATTGCTACCAAAGTAATCAAAATAATTTATTTAAGCATTTGAAGTTAAAAAGAAAGGAAGGGTTTGTCTAAAAACTATAAACCACTTCCAGTTTATAATCTTTCAAGGCTTTGCGCGCTTTATCAATATCTTCTGTAAAGCCGAGCATATAGCCTCCACCGCCGGAGCCGCAAAGTTTTAGATAGTATGCGTTGCTGTCAATTCCTTTTTTCCATAGTTTGTGGAATTGTGCAGGAATCATAGGTTTAAAATTATCGAGCACCACTTTTGAGAGTTGCTTGATGTTTCCAAAAAGTGATTTTACGTCGCCTTGCAGAAAATCCTCTACGCAGGCATCGGTATGTTTTGTAAATTGATTCTTCAGCATATTACGGAAACCTTCCTGCTTCATATTCTCCATAAAAATCTGAACCATCGGCGCGGTTTCACCAGTACTGCCGCTATCCAATAAAAAAACTGCACCTTTTCCATTTTCGGTTTGCGAAGGAATGCCAGCGGGTTCAATATTGTCTTTGGAATTGATTAAAATAGGAAGGCTCAAATAACTGTTCAAAGGATCGAGACCGGAGGATTTTCCGTGGAAAAAAGACTCCATTTCAGCAAAAATAGCTTTTAATGAAAGTAATTTTTCACGGGTAAGGTTTTCGAGAACGGTAATCTTATTTTTTGCATACTTATCATAAACAGCCGCAACCAAAGCACCGCTACTGCCCACACCATAACCCTGCGGAATGCTGCTGTCAAAATACAATCCGTTTTCCACATCTTTTTTCAAAGCTTCCATATCAAAAGAAACCAGATTTGGATCTTCATTTTGAAGGTTTTCCAAATAATCAAAAAACCTTTTTAGGTTGGCGTTTGATTTGTGGGTGGAAATGGTGTGATGGGCATCAATTTTCAATGCACCATTATAAAAATTATACGGAATGGAAAGTCCTTTGGAATCCTTTATAATTCCATATTCGCCGAAAAGTAAAATTTTTGAGTAAAAGAGGGGGCCGCGCATAAATTGGATTGTTGTAACTATAAAAATACAGTTTTTAATTCTTAAAACTGAAATCAGCCACAAAGATAACCATTTTAACAATCATATTTTCAGAAAGATTTGTGAATAAATCTATTCTAGAATCTTTTAATAAACTGTATTTAAGGGCTGTAATATTTTTTGATGACATTTTAAGCAACTTTCCAATGTTGAATTAGATATTATAAAATACCACACTATGAAATCTTTTCACACTTTCTGTCCTTTCTATTAATCCCCATAATTTTCACTTCCTGCTTAAACGGCAATAGCAAAAAACAAAACTTCGACGGAGAAGGAAGAAGAACAATAAATTATAAACAAATGGAAACTTTCGGCAGCGGGGATAGGTTGAACAAAAATAATTTGTATCTTTCTTAACACTATCCCCCGGAAATAATTTAATTACTGAAGCCTTCAAAATTATGGTATTTAAAAACCGGAGATTCCTTTTTGCCTTTCAGTTCCTTTTTATATTTACAATTTTTGCTGGATATGCCCAGCAGAAAATTACTTCCGTAAAAGAAATTCAAACCTTGATTGAGCAAGATTCCCTTGCCAAGGCCCGAAAGGAAGTTTCAAAAAATCTCACTTTTTATCGCACCGAAAAAATATTCGACAGCCTTTATAATTACATCCAGTTTGAAGGCAGTTTTAAACTGAACAACGGCGATAAAAAATCGGCAGTAAAAAAGGCCGAGGCACTTACAGCCGAGATAAAAAAAACCAATGACCCTCACTTAATAAGAGAAGCTTTTACCGAAATGGGCAGGGTGTACGATGACGCCGGCCAACTTCAAAAAGCCTACGCACTTTTAGAAAGCGGAATACCGTATGTAGCGCGCATAAAAGACCCCAGCAATACTGATGCAGCTTCCATACAATACAGTTTAGGTTATTATTCCACCAAGTTGGGCAATTACCCTTTATCTAAAAATCATTATTTGAAATCCTTGCGTTTCCTCAAACAAAGCAAGCAGGAGGATTATGTGTTTTACCACCAATTATATAACTCATTAGGAGGATTAATGTGGAATGAGGCCAAACTCGACAGTGCAAAATATTATTTTCAGGAAGCGGTGAATGTTCTTGAAAAGACTGATGAGAATGATATAATGAACAAATACTATCGGCCTTCACTGGTTAAAATGAACCTATCCATATTGTGGAATGCCCTTGGAAAAAACAAAGAAGCCATAAAAATTTCAAATGAAGCCATTGAAGGGTTTCAACAGTACATTAACAAATCTACAGATGAAGGCAGAATACTAAAAACAAAAGGCCACCAATTGGTAGCCATTGACAATCTGGCTTCATATTATAATACACTTGGCGAGTATTCCCGGTCGCTGGAACTGATGGAATATTCATACGAACAAAAAAAGAAGTTGTTTGAGCCCAACGACATCAACATCATTATTTCGCTTATTATCATCGCAGAAGCAAAAACTGCCTTGCGCGATTTTGAAGGCGCCGCAAAGGATGTTGATGAAGCGCTAGTGCTTTTAAAAACAAGTTCTGGCGCAGACCAATATTGGGATGCTGCCGCCATTGTGACCCGCGCAACCATTTATGAACTTACAGGTGATATTGAAAACGCGCAGCTTTATTACGAGCGTGGCGAACAGGTATATCGCAATACACTCGATGGCACCTATTCAAAAGATTTTTTGGATAACTTAATTGAGTTGTCTCAATTTTATGCCAAAAACAATAAGCCCGAAAAAGCCATTGCAGTGGCTCAGGAAACCTACACCTTTCTGCACGACGGAGGACTAAAAAACACCCTTCAGGAATTTTATCACACTATCAATTTGGCACAGGTATATTATCTGCTGAAAAACTATAAAGAAGCAGAAAAGTATAGTAACGAAGCACTGATTTTCAACGTTTTAAAAGGTGAAAAAATCAGCGCTACTGATTCCATTCTAAGCCAATACAGAAAACCTCAGGCCCTGCTCATCAATGCTGAATCAAAGTATTATTTGGCGGAAAACAAAAATCCTTTTATCTTGAAAGTACTGTTACAGCAAGTGGAAGAAGGTATTGCCATTTTGGACCAACGGAAAAAAGTAGTGACCAATCACGAAGACGTTACCCTGCTAATAACCGAAAATGAAGAACTTTTAAATTTCGCCGAAAAACTTCGGCTGGAACTTTTCCAAATGACCAAAGACGAAATGTATCTGGACAAACTCATTGCCCTGCATGAATCCAGCATATACAACCGTATCCGTTCGCGGCTAAATCTCCGCGATAATGTTGCTTTTCAGCATATTCCAGAAGAAGTTGTTTCGAGGGAAAACCAGTTGAAAGCAAAGATGATTTCTTCTTTAAACGATTCAGAAAACAGCAGTATCCAACCTTATTTTGAAGCTTCAGAGAACTGGGAGAATTTTTTGGATTCGCTCAAACAAAATTTTCCCAAATATTATAAAATGCGGTATGCCACTTTGGAAGAGCCACTAAACGATCTTCAACAAAAAATTCCTAAAAACACCACGATTGTACGTTACATTTTTATTGATGATGAACTCTACGTTTTCGTAGTTTCCGCTTCCATAAAAAAAATGATAAAGCTGAACTATCCTTCCATAAAAAACAATATCCCGAAACTGAAAAACGACGAGTTTTCGGTTGAAAAAATGCGTCCGTTGCTATACGAACTTTACCGTGCTTTATGGTTTCCGCTGGAAAAATATGTTCACACTCAAAAAGTAGTGATTGTTCCCGATCGCGAACTTTTCAATCTCAGTTTTGAAACTCTCACACCAAAGCCAATGCGCTCTTTTCAGGAATTGGCAACCAATAGTTTGCTTGCCAATTATGATATTTCATATAATTTTAGCCTTTTGCTCTATAAAGACAAAGGAAAAGTTGCAGATTATTCTTCCGAATTTATTGCCTTCGCACCCGGTTTTAATAAACAAATGAAGGAAGAGTACAAGTTGGCCATCAAAGATTCCGTGAAATTGGACAAAACCTATTTAACCCTACTGCCACAGCCTTTCAGTGAAGATTTGGTGAAACAATATGCTGAAGTTTTTGACGGGAATTATTTTATAAATGAAAACGCTAGTAAAGATCTGTTTATTAATCGTGCCAAGGAGCATAAAATAATTCACATTGGCACGCACGCAGAAAGCAACAACATAAGCCCAGAGCTTAGCCGCCTTATTTTCGCAAAAAAGGCAGATGGCGAAGAAAATTATGATGAAAATTCATTGTATTCATACGAAATTTACAACATAGACCTCTCTTCCAACCTCGCCATCCTCACAGCTTGCGAAACAGGGAAACCAACCTATCAAGCCGGCGAAGGAATGATCTCTTTAGCGCACGCCTTCAATTATGCGGGCAGTGAAAGTATTTTGACAAGCCTTTGGGAAATAGACGAAGAATCCAGCGCAAAAATTGTAAAGCTTTTTTACGATAATCTTTCCGCGGGTATGCCAAAGGACGAAGCTTTGCGGAAAGCAAAACTAAGCTACATAGCCACTGCGGAAGGCCGAACGGCAGCGCCCCAATATTGGGCCGGACTGGTTCTTATTGGCGATACCACTCCAATAGATTTAAATACTGGCGTGGCGTGGTGGTGGTATGTTTTGGCTGGGGTTGTTGCTATGGCAATAATACTGTTACTTATTCGAAGAAGAAAGGAACGTTCCTAATTTTGAACTTTGAACTTTGAATTTTGAATTCTTTGAGCTCCCAAACCAATCTCATCTGCAATAAACTCTCCGTTTTTACAGAATTGTGTAAGTTCAGCTTTTATAAATTTTAAAACAGTTTCCATTTCAGCCTTTGGGTGAAGCACATGAACATTGGCGCCCGCATCCAGCGTGAAGCAAATGTTACTACCGGTTTCCTCCCTAAATTTCCAGATCCGATTTATAATTTCCAAAGTGTTTGGCTTCATCAATATAAAAGAGGGCATCGATGTCATCATCATCGCGTGGAGCGATAATGCTTCGCTCTCAACAATTTTAATGAATTCTGAAACATCGCCATTTTTAAATACCAGAATTAATTTTGAAAGATTTTCCTTCGCCTGCCTAAAGCGCTGTTCGGCAAAAGGATGGTCAATCATCAAATTGTGTCCAAGGGTACTACTCACTTGCTTTTCGCCTTTATCAACTAGCAAAATAGTGTCTTGATAATTCTGAAAATTCTCGTGAACCTCAAAAGGATATTTTGTTCCAAAGCAATTGTTGCTGCCATCAATTTCTGTGTGTTTGCCCCAAACAATTAACGGGCCTTCTATACTTCGGCAAGCGCTACCCGAACCCAAACGTGCAAGAAAAGAAGCTTTTTCATTAAAATATTCTTCCGTAATATTAGGTTGCATTTGCCGTTCCATATCCATCAAACAAAGCGCCAAAGCACTCATTCCGCTGGCTGAAGAGGCAATGCCACTACTGTGCGGAAAACTGTTGGCGGTTTCGATCTTGAATTTGAAATCTTTCAGAAAAGGCAAATAAGCTTCCACCCTTTCAAAGAATTTGAGAATTTTCGGCTCAAAGCTTTCTTCCCTTTTCCCGTCGAGAAAAACTTCAAAATCAAATCCTTCTTGCTCCGAAGCTTTACGCCCTTCGTAGCCACTTCGGCGCAGT
>JBBQUI010000119.1:0-8409 GCA_038212575.1 Flavobacteriales bacterium | reverse complement strand
TACTTCAATAACATCTTCACATGAAGTTAATATTCCGAAGAAAATCACTATTAAAAATAACTTTTTCATATTCTTAAAATTTAAAGTTATAGGTTACCGAAGGGATTATCCCAAAAATTGAAAGTCGCACAGCTTCGTTTTGGCCAATATCTGTATTCTCCCTGAACGAAACTGAAGCAGCATTCTTACGGTTGTACGCGTTATAAATGCTAAAAACCCATTCGCCTTTCCAGCGTGATTTCCCGCGCAGGCGGGAATCTATTCCACCTTTTGGAGTCCAAGTAGCTGAAAAATCCAATCGGTTGTATGATGAAAGCCTACTACTGTTTCGCGCTTCGTAAACAGGCACTACTACGCCGTTGTATTCATACTGTCCTTCCGGATAGGTAGTCGGTATTCCTGTTTGAAAGATGAAATTTGCGCCAAACGACCATTTTTTTGAAAGCTCATACTGTCCTGTAACTGAAATATCGTGGGTTTTGTCCCACGCTGAATTATACCAATCGCCATTATTTATTCCGCTTTCAATTGTAGTTCTTCCAGGGGTGCGTTGTTCACTTTTTGAAAGTGTATATGCAATCCAACCCTGCAATTTCCCCGTGTTTTTTCTGAATAGCATTTCCAAACCATAAGCTCTTGCTTCACCATTCAAAAGAATTTGTTCTACAGCATCGTTGGCTATTAAATCGGCATCGTCCACATAATCCAACCGATTTTTCACTTTTTTATAATAGGTTTCCACTTCCAAAGAATAGTTTTCAAAATTCCTGAAATATCCCAAAGCTACTTGATCCGCCAATTGGGGTTCAATATACTTGCCGCTAGGCGCATAAATATCAAACGGAGTGGGAGAAGTAGTGTTGCTTATTAAATGAATGTATTGCGACATTCGGTTATAACTGGCCTTGATGGAAGAATCATCATTCAGCAAATAGGAAATTGCAAAACGCGGCTCCAGATTGGCAAAGGACTTTATGGTTTCGTTACGGCTGAAAGAAACAGTATCAATTGGTTTTGCTTTCTGATAAATGCTTAAGCTTTGATTGTAAATGATTGGATTGTCGTTTTCATATAAAAATAATTCATCCTGCCCCAAACGGTTAAAAGTCGATAAACGTAGCCCCGCCTGTACAGAAATTTTATCAGAAATTTCAATTTCGGCTTCAACATAGGCAGCGTTTTCCCAAGCGTATTTATCGGTCAGTTTAAAAGGATTGATGCCAGAATCTTCAGTTGTTGGCGTTACATCTCCAGGATTGAATTTGTAATAAATGCTGTTTATTCCGTAGCGCAAATCAATATTTTCTGAAATATAATTTGTGAAATCGTATTTCAAATTAAAATTTCGTATTCCACTGTCAAAATCGAATTCAACAAACTTCAGCTGCAAACCGTAATAGTAATCTGAATAAATCAAAGATAGATTTGAAAACAATTTATCTGAAAAAAGATGGTTCCAGCGCAGGTTGAGGGTTGTGTTTCCGAAGCTATTCGCAAAGCTGTCTGAAATTTCAAAAACATCCCTTCCAAAGTAGCCCGACAAAAAGAGACGGTTGTTATCGTTAAGGTTATAACTAAGTTTGGCATTCAAATCATAAAAATAGGCAACGTTGTCATTGTCGAAAAGAGGCAAAAACAAATGTGCGTAACTACTTCTTCCACCTATTAAAAACGAAGCTTCGTCTTTTTTTATAGGTCCTTCCAAAAGCAATCGGCTCGCTACTAAACCAATTCCACCACTAGCGTGATATTCCCGCTTATTTCCATCTTTTTGATAAATATCCAAAACCGAAGAAATCCGTCCGCCGTATCGTGCGGGAATTCCTCCTTTATAAAGCGTTAAATCTTTTATTGCATCGGGATTAAAAACCGAGAAAAAACCAAACAAATGCGAAGAATTATAAAGCGTAGCCTCGTCCAACAAAATCAAGTTTTGGTCTGCCGCACCGCCGCGAACGTTGAAACCACTGGCGCCTTCGCCTGCACTGGTAACCCCCGGAAGTAGGGTGATGGCTTTTATAACATCTACTTCACCCAAAACCACGGGCACTTTTTTGATAGTATTGATGGAAAGAAGATTAGTACTCATCTGTGCGTTTCGAATGTTCAGTTTTTCAACATCAGTTTCAATAATTACCTCATCCAGATTTTCAGTATCTGTAGCGAGTGCCAAATCCTTTTTTAAGTTTTCTGAAAGGGAAATTTCTATTTTTTGGGTTGCGAAACCGATACTGCTGTAATAAATTTCGTAATCGCCTTTCGGAAGTGTGATGGAGTAATAGCCATACTGATTTGTTACCGTTCCAGTTTGTAGCGAAGGAATAATAACGTTTACGCCGAAAAGTGTTTCCCCTGTTTCTGCTTCGGAAATGGTCCCGCTGATTGTAAATTTTTCCTGTGCGAAGGCTGTAATGCTTCCGAATAAAAGTAGAAAAGTGAATATTTTTTTCAAATGTTTGATTCTTAAGTATAAAAAAACCTCCAGCAATACTGAAGGTTTTAAAACGTTTTGGTTTTTACTTTATTTCCGCTACGGCGGACAAGTCTGAAAGTATGTTATTAAAAGTTTTACTCGGTCGCATGGCTTCAGAAACCAACTTTTCCGTTGGCTCATAGTAACCGCCAATATTTACTGAATGGCCTTGAACACTTATTAATTCTTTATTAATTTTTGCTTCGTTTTCCTTTAAATCTTTTGCGATTGGAGTGAATATTCTTTTCAAATCTGTGTCTTTGTCTTGTTTTGAAAGTGCTTCGGCCCAATACATTGCCAAATAGAAATGACTACCGCGGTTGTCAATTTCATTCACTTTTCGCGAAGGAGATTTGCTGTTTTCGAGATATTTTTCAGTTGCTTCATCCAAAGCGTCCGCTAAAACGATTGCTTTTGGATTGTCGTATTTAGTTCCCAAATGCTCCAAAGAAACTGCGAGCGCTAAAAATTCGCCCAACGAGTCCCATCGCAGGTGGTTTTCTTCCATAAATTGGTCAACGTGTTTTGGAGCTGACCCTCCAGCTCCGGTTTCAAACAAGCCGCCGCCATTCATCAACGGAACGATGGAAAGCATTTTTGCACTCGTGCCCAATTCCAAAATAGGGAAGAGGTCTGTTAAATAATCACGAAGCACATTTCCAGTTACAGAAATTGTTTCTTTTCCAGCTTTTACTCTCTCTAAAGTATATTGTGTAGCTTTATCTGGGGAAAGTATTTTAATTTCCAAACTTTCTGTGTTGTATTTGGGAAGGTATTTGTTTACTTTTTTTATGAGTTCGGCATCGTGCGCACGATTTTCATCCAACCAGAAAATAGCTGGACTTCCTGTTGCACGGGCTCTTTCCACAGCAAGTTTTACCCAATCTTGAATGGGTAAATCCTTAACTTGGCACATTCTCCAAATGTCTCCTTTTTCAACGGGGTGCTCAATTATAACTTTTCCGGAGGTATCCAAAACCTGAACTTTTCCATCTGCGTAAATTTCAAAAGTTTTATCGTGACTTCCGTATTCCTCGGCTTTTTGCGCCATCAAACCTACGTTTGGAACGGTTCCCATTGTGGTTGGGTCGAAAGCTCCGTGTTTTTTACAGAATTCAATAGTGGTTTCGTAAACGCCTGCATAACTACTGTCTGGAATTACGGCTTTGGTATCGTGACTTTTTCCATCAGCACCCCACATTTGCCCTGAATTACGGATCATTGCAGGCATAGATGCATCAACAATAACGTCACTTGGAACGTGAAGGTTGGTAATGCCCTTGTCGCTATTCACCATTGCCAAATCTGGGTTTTCAGCCATTATTTTTTTAATGTCTTGCAGGATAGCGTCTCTTTCATATTCGTTTAATTCGGAAAGTTTGTTTTCCAGATCGCCCAAGCCATTATTGGCATCAACCCCTAATTTTTTGAAGGTATCAGCATATTTTTTAAACAAATCCTCAAAATAAACCTTTACTGCATAGCCGAAAATAATCGGGTCGCTCACTTTCATCATTGTCGCTTTCAAATGCACCGAAAACAATACTTTCTTTTCTTTGGCATCTTTCAGTTGTTCTTCCAGAAAGGAAACCAATTCTTTTTTGCTCATCACCGTGGCATCGATGATTTCGCCATTCAATACTTTCAAGTTGTTTTTTAGGTCGGTTTTGTTTCCACCGTTTTCAACCAAAACGATACTTAAATTATCATCAGCAGTCATCGTCAATGATTTTTCATTGTGAAAGAAATCACCGTGTTGCATTGTTGAAACATGGCTTTTGCTGTTACTGCTCCAAGCGCCCATGCTATGCGGATGTTTTTTTGCGAAATTTTTCACGGCTTTTGGAGCGCGACGATCACTGTTTCCTTCACGAAGTACTGGGTTTACGGCACTTCCCTTTACTTTGTCATATTTCGTTTTTATTTCTTTTTCTTCGGGAGTAGTAGCAGTTTCGGGATAATCTGGAATTGGAAATCCTTTCTTTTGAAGTTCTTCAATAGCCTCTGTAAGCTGTGGCAACGAAGCACTAATGTTTGGTAGCTTAATGATATTTGCTTCGGGTGTTTTCGCAAGTTCCCCCAATTCTGCTAAATCATCATTGACACGTTGGTTTTCTGAAAGATATTCAGGGAAAACTGCCAGAATTCTTGAAGCCAGAGAAATATCACGACTTTCAAGTTTTATGTTTGCTGGTGAAGTGAATGCTTTAACAATCGGTAAAAAAGAATGGGTTGCCAAAGCCGGAGCTTCATCGGTTTTGGTATATATAATTTTGGAGGACTTTGTCATCGAAGTATTTTTTTGAAAATTTAAGGAATGCAAATATAACGATTTGAGGGGGCTTTTAAAAGCGAAGGAAACTTAATTATTTGGAAGGTTTTACCAGGAATACACGAATATTTTAAAAATTATTCGTGCATTCGTGGTGAATAATACCAAAAGGAGCTAAAACAAGAAAAGCCATATCACTGTATAAATACATTGTGATATGGCTCCTTGTAAAGTAAACCGTTACCAACCAATCCACCGAAGCGAATTCCAAGGCAAGTTTATTATACCCTTGCAGTTGTGACTTACTTACACTGGTTCCGTTTTTGTAATTTGCATCTTCCGTGAGGTTGATGCCATTTTCAAAAACTGACCCAAAAACTTTTTTCAATCTAAATACTTATAATCTAAAGATCGTGAGTACCTCAAGCAATCAAAAAAAGCCTGTAAAGTGTTTTCTTTTTATTTTTTCAAATCTGGAAACTAACAATCGTGAGAGCGTTAACTTCGTCAACAATTTGAGAAAAATATTTGTAAAAGAACGTTACTTTGGTTTATCATTTTGGCTGTTAGGCCATTTTGATAATGCTAATATAGAACAGAAAATCTAATATGCAACAAAGCATACCCCTTTAAAAGTCCACAGTTTACAAACATCGCTTATAAACAATTGTTCATAAAAAAAGCCCTGTAAAAACAGGGCTTTTGATGGTTTTCAACAAAGAAGAACTACATACGTTTTTCTTTGATACGGGCTTTTTTACCAGTAAGACCTCTAAAGTAGTAAATACGTGCTCTGCGTACGCTCCCTTTTTTGTTGATCTCAATTTTTTGAAGGGCTGGCATGTTAAGCGGAAAAATACGTTCCACACCAACGGTACCACTCATTTTACGAATTGTAAAAGTTTTGGTAATACCTGCTCCTTTAACTTGGATTACAACACCTCTAAAGAACTGGGTTCTTGTTTTTTCACCTTCACGGATTTCATAGTAAACAGTAATTGTATCACCAGCTCCGAATTCAGGAAATTCTTTTTTTGTAACAAATTCGTCTTGTACAAATTTTATTAACGCTTCCATTTTGTTAATTTGATAAAGTTTAAATTAAAACAACGTTCGCGGTTTTCGCCAGAGGTTGGATTAAGTGGGTGCAAAATTAATCATTTAAACTTATGAAGCAAGGTTTAACTTGTTTTTTTGCTTTGCGAAAGTTTAAATTTATTTGGAATCAGCTATCCATTTATCAATCTTATTCTCAAGCAATTGCAAAGGGACACAACCCGTTTCCAAAACCTGATTGTGGAATTCGCCGATTTAGTATTCTCTTTCTACTTTGATTCGTTTTTACAAGCAGTGAAAAGCACTACCTTGAACAGAATTGTATAAATTTGTTTGATTTTCATTTTATGTTGGCTTTAGTTTTTTTTTGATTGCGACTGTGTCTGCCAAATAATCTATTCCAATAAATCAGGTCTACGTTCTTTCGTTCTTTTGTATGCCTCATCGTCCCGCCATTCCTCAATTTTAGGGGTGTTGCCGCTGGTAAGAATTTCCGGGACTTTCCAGCCTTTGTATTCAGCGGGTCGGGTATAAACAGGCGGTGCCAGCAAATTATCTTGGAACGAATCGGTGAGTGCGCTGGTCTCGTTGCCCAAAACGCCGGGAATTAAACGGATCAGTGCATCACAAACCAGGGCCGCTGCAAGTTCACCGCCACTTAGCACAAAATCGCCCACAGAGATTTCGCGAGTTATGAAATGGTCGCGCACACGTTGGTCCACACCTTTATAATGACCGCAGAGGATAATGATGTTTTCTTTCAGTGAAAGTTCATTTGCCGTGTGTTGGTTAAAAGTTTTGCCATCGGGGGTCATATAGATTATTTCGTCATAATCCCTTTCAGCCTTCAGTTCTGAAATACATTTGTCTATGGGCTCGATCATCATTACCATTCCTGCGCCACCGCCAAACTGATAATCGTCTATTTGCTTGTAGGCGTTGGTAGACCAATCGCGAAGGTTGTGGGTGTGCACTTCAACGATTCCTTTTTCAATGGCGCGTTTTAAGATGGAAACTTCAAAAGGGCTTTGAAGTAATTCAGGCAGTACAGTAATTATATCAATTCGCATTATATAAATTCTTTTTTCATTTTGCAGCGGTCTATGGATACTTGGGCACATTCCAAAACGCTTTAGGCCAAAATGTCCAACACGCATTTTATATCTGAATTTGCTCAGTTAATTAATTCTTCAAGTTTTGTGAGATGGTCCATGATGCTGAAATTTTAAATGTAAAAATACGCTTATTGGCACAAACTACACTTCCCAAGTATAATGATTTACTTGTGTGTCTTTTTTCCAGCCCAATTTTTTATAAAGTGCTTGTGCTGGATTGTCTTTGTCTGTTTCTAACGTAAGACCTTTGCTGCCATTATTTTTTGCAAATTGTTTTGCTTGTTCCATAAGTGCTTCACCAACACCTTGTTTTCGAGATTCAGATGCTACGAAAAGATCGTTCAAAATATAGGTGCGCTGCATAGAAACCGATGAAAAGCTGGGGTATAATTGCGTAAAACCCAATGCTTTTTCGGAAGCATCCAAACAGAGAAATATTACCGAATCTTGATTTTTAAACCTTTCTTTTAAAAAATTTTTGGCAGCTTCGGGGTTTGAGATTTGTTTGTAAAAAACGCGATAGGCATCAAACAAAGGGACGAGCTGTTCAAGATTTGAAATAGATGCAGTGATAACTTTCATAAAAAATAATTTAAAAATTAACCCTTCTTTGCTTCGCGTTCTTTTTTGCGTTCTTCCCGTTCTTTTTTACGCAGCTCGCGTTTTTGTTCGCGAGTAATTTCACCCTCTTTAAAGGCATCCTTATAGTTAATGTCATCGTCTACTTCTCCCGTAAATGCTTTAATCCATCCGTTCTTAAAGATATTGAAAACTGTGGGCCAAACGCCGGCATCCAAATTGTTCAAATCGCCTTCAATAGGAACTTTGGTGGCTAAGGTATCAGTGCCTTGATTTTTTAGAACAAATTTGAAGAAACCTACAAAGCCTTCCCATAAAACTTCAAGAAAACCGTCTCCTTCTCCTATTAATTTAGTATCGGTCAAAAGAGGTTTTATGTAGCCTACTAAATGCCCATCGGCTATTGCCACTTCGCTATAAACGCCAAAGGTGCCTTTGTCAAAATCGAGGCCGGCATAATAATTTGTAAAATCATTTAGAGCCGTTACATCTGCATCTTCCAATGAAAATGAAAGGTCCATATCTGGGATTTCCTTTACCAAATTCATATTTCCTTCCAATGCAACTTTTCCTTTTCCGATGGAAACGCCACTGGCGCGGATGGGTGAGGGGAGAATGCGATCTTTTTCAACTACGTTGCGGAGGTTATCTGCTGTTAGTTCCAGTTTGTTTATCTGTAAATCTATATCTGGTTCTGCAGAAAGTTGTACAAACGCTACTTTTCCGTCGTGAACCTCAAAATGGTTTATATCTATGGGTACAATGTCTGTGAGCGCTTTGGTCCAGTCGTCAACATTTGCATCGCCGCTTTCTTCTTTTTGGTCCTCAAAAACGTAAATAACTTCGGGACTCATCATTATTATTTCGCTTACAATCTTCCCTTTGAAAAGTGATTTCCATTCAATAGAGATATC
>JBBQUI010000118.1:0-8425 GCA_038212575.1 Flavobacteriales bacterium | reverse complement strand
CAGATTTTGGAGAATTGGTGTTACGAAAAAGAAACCTTGGAACTTTTCGCCACGCATTATAAAACGGGAGAAGTAATCCCAATGGAATACGTTGAAAAAATAAAGGATTCCGCCACGTTTTTGGAAGGAATGGCAACACTGCGCCAGTTAAGTTTTGGAATGTTGGATATGGCTTGGCACGGGAGCGATCCTTCGGGGATTAAAGACGTTAAAGCCTTTGAAGTAGCAGCTTTTGACGACACTCAATTGTATCCAGACGTGAAAGAAAACTGCATGAGCACTTCGTTTTCACATATTTTTCAAGGTGGATATTCGGCTGGTTATTACAGTTATAAATGGGCTGAGGTTTTGGATGCGGATGCTTTCGCTTTGTTTAAACAGGAAGGTATTTTCAATAAAAAAGTGGCTGATAGATTTAAAGGTTTTGTGCTTTCGCAAGGCGGAACGATGGACCCGATGGAACTATACATCAAATTCCGCGGACAAAAACCTGACCCAGAAGCGCTTTTAAAGAGGGCTGGACTACTTTAATTGAAAATTAAAAACTAGTCAGAAGAATGTAAGTTTTATTTGCAAACTGCTCAGCTATTTCGTTTATAAAATATTTCATCTGGGGGCTCTAATTTATTTTTTAAAGGAAGATGCAATGCATCAATTAATTAAATTTGAATGTTTTGTATGCTCTTAGTTTGCATTTCAAACTAAATGGTTGGCATTTTCGTATATGTTTATAGAAACTTCCCTATTTTTGAAATAGGCTAAAAACTATTCTCTTGGAACTACTGAATCCCGACCAATGGGTTGAAAAATATGCGGATTACCTTTACAATTATACTATTGTTCGGGTAAATGATCATATTGTTGCCCAAGACCTTATTTCAGAAACCTTTTTGGCAGGGCTAAGATCGAAAAAAAACTTTAAGGGAGAAGCTACGGAACGCACCTGGCTTATTTCAATCTTAAAGCGAAAAATAATTGATTACTACCGAAAGATAAATTCCAAAAAAGGAAAGGCCGAGGTACATATTACCTATCGAGACGATGATGCCGAAGGCGATTGGCTGGAAGAAAATGCCGCCGACCCTTTTGACAAAACCGCCGAGGACAGGATGGAAAACGAAGAGTTGGGACTTGCTATCTTGGAATGTTTGGACAAACTGAACGAGAAGCAAGCAACTATCTTTAAAAAGAAAACCATTGAAAATTTTGATACCGAAGCTCTTTGTAAAGAATACAACATTACGCCGTCTAATCTTTGGGTAATAATTCATCGAGCACGCAAGTCAATGGTTGAGTGTTTGGAAAAAAATTGGTTTAATTAGAATATATGAAGTTTTTTTTAGAGTGTGACAAAGCTGTTCACGTATGTGACAAAAGTCAATATAATGAGGCCAGCTTCTTCGAAAAATTAATGCTGAAGTTGCACATACTTATGTGTAAATTGTGCCGTGGCCATACAAAACGAAACAGCAAGCTAACCAAAACAATAAAATCTGCAAACATTAAAACGCTTCGTCCTGAAGAAAAGCAGCAATTAAAAACTAGGCTTCGGCAAGAAATAGATAAAGACCCACAATCCTAAAGCTTTTCAAAGAGAATGAAAAGAGCGTACCAAAGTATTGGCAGCCCCTCCACCCAAAAAGAAGCGAAATAGCGTGACTGCTCAGTTTTTGAAATAACAATAAGCCATCCCAAAACCACACAAAAAATCAACAAACTTATAATATAGGCCACCTGATAATTTTGTTTAAAAAATTCAAAAACCAAAGAGAGCATTAAAACTCCTTGTCCAATCAACTTTGTCGTTTTAACACCAACTTGATGTGGCACGGTTTTCAGGTTATGTGCATCATAGGGCACATCGCGAATTTCAAAAGGCAAAATAAGTGCGATTACTATCAAAATCCGCTGAAAAAAAGTAAGCAGCAAATCCCCAGAAATGGAAACTTCAGAAGCAACCACAGGGACAACTACCGTAACTCCAGCCCAAACAAAAGCCACCACAAAAATCTTTATTCCGGAAAGTCTTCTTAAATTTTTATTTCTTACGAAAGGGACCGCATACAAAAAAGTTGCCAATCCAAAACCTGCAGTAAACAAAAGTATGGTTATGGTAAGTTGAAACGCAATAATACCCAATAAAGCGAAACAAACTGCAGAAAGAATCTGGATCGTTTTTAAGGAATTTGTCAAACTTCGGTGGTGCAAGCCTGCGACTTTGGCATATTTCACAAAATTATAACCCGTTAAGGCACCAAGAAAAACGAACGCCCAAAGTTCAATGGGAACCGTTAAATTGTATTCCATTACCGTAATTGCCAAAAAGGCAATCACGGCCAAAGCTACGTGAATGCTACTGTTTATATAAAAAGCAAATACACCTCTCAAAACCTTCATAATAACAAAAATAATTAAAGTGTGGATAACCTTAATATTTAGTTGAAAAATTAAATTTTTCAGCCACTTAAAAGCAACCTATTTTAGGTTAAATATTGTAATTTTGCAGCCTATTTGTAACTATTGAAGCGTGATAGTTCATAGAATAAAAATTGAAAAGTAATTAAAAAGATACCCGCCTGTGCGGGCATGACTATGAATACAGATTCTTTTGCTTTAAGGCATATCGGTCCCCGGGAAAACGACCTTCCCGAAATGCTTAAAACTATTGGTGCAAGCTCTATTGACCAACTTATTTACGAAACCGTTCCAGACGATATTCTGCTGAAAAAAGCGCTGGATCTGGACACGGCGATGAGCGAGCAGGAATACCTTGAACACATTACCGAACTTTCCACAAAAAATAAGCTTTTTAAAACATATATTGGCTTGGGCTATCACCAGTCCATCACACCGCCCGTAATACAACGGAATATTATGGAAACTCCGGGGTGGTACACGGCCTACACACCTTATCAAGCTGAGATTGCACAAGGAAGGCTTGAAGCCCTCCTAAATTTCCAAACTGTGATAAGCGATTTAACCGGAATGGAACTTGCAAACGCATCCCTTTTGGACGAATCAACCGCCGCCGCCGAAGCAATGGCGCTTCTCTATAACGTGCGCGAAAAAGTAAAAAAACAGAGCGACGCTTCTAAATTTTTCGTTTCGGAAGAAGTACTTCCACAAACTCTTTCAGTACTTGAAACACGTTCGATTCCTTTGGGAATTGAATTGGTAGTAGGCAATCACGAAGATTTTGATTTTTCAGATGAATTCTTTGGAGCGATAGTTCAATATCCAAGCAGAACTGGAAAGGTTTATAACTATAAAGAATTAATACAAAAGGCAAATGACGCGCAGATAAAAGTTGCAGTTGCCGCAGATATTTTGAGCCTTGTGATGCTGGAATCTCCAGGTCATTTGGGGGTTGATGTAGTTGTGGGAACCACGCAGCGTTTCGGAATTCCGTTGGGCTATGGTGGGCCGCACGCAGCTTTCTTTGCCACAAAAGACGAATACAAACGAAGCATTCCGGGACGTATAATCGGCGTTACGAAAGATACCGATGGCAACCGCGCCTTGCGAATGGCACTTCAAACAAGAGAACAGCACATTAAGCGCGACAAAGCAACTTCAAACATTTGTACCGCACAGGTTTTATTGGCAGTTATGGCAGGAATGTATGCTGTTTACCACGGCCCAGAAGGCTTAAAATATATTGCGAGAAAAGTTCACAACGGGGCTGCAACACTTGCAACCGCTTTGGAGAGATTGGGCTTCGAGCAAGTAAACGAAACTTATTTTGACACCATCGCCATAAAAACCGATGCTACCAAAATCAAGTTTTTGGCAGAAGCGAAAGAAGTAAATTTCTATTATCCGAATGACGAAACGGTTTTAATTTCAATCAACGAAACCACGACCGTAAAGGATTTGAACAAAATAGTTGCAATCTTTTCCGAAGCTATAAAAAAGGATTTTCAAAAAATCACTGAATTGGAAACCGGCAATAAAATTCCAAATGAAATTGCCCGCAAAACTGAATTTTTACAACAGGAAGTTTTCAATAAATACCATAGTGAAACCGATTTGATGCGTTACATCAAAAAACTGGAGCGCAAAGACCTTTCATTGAACCACTCTATGATTTCTTTGGGATCTTGCACCATGAAACTGAATGCTGCTGCAGAAATGCTACCGTTGAGTGACCCAATGTGGGCCAATATGCATCCGTTCGTTCCCGTGGAGCAAGCAGAAGGCTACCAAACTATTTTGAAAAAACTGGAAAAGCAGCTCACCGAAATTACTGGTTTCGCAGGAACTTCACTGCAACCAAACAGCGGTGCGCAAGGCGAATATGCCGGCTTAATGGTTATTCGCGCTTATCATGAATCACGCGGTGAAAACCACAGAAATATCTGTTTGATTCCCTCCTCCGCACACGGAACAAACCCTGCAAGCGCTGTTATGGCTGGAATGCAAGTAGTGGTTACCAAAGCTAATGATGAAGGAAATATTGATGTGGATGATTTACGTGAAAAAGCAATAAAACACAAAGACAATCTTTCGTGTTTGATGGTTACCTATCCTTCAACACATGGAGTTTATGAATCTGCCATTCGCGAAATCACGAGTATCATTCACGAAAATGGTGGACAGGTTTATATGGATGGCGCAAACATGAATGCACAGGTTGGATTGACCAATCCTGGGGCAATTGGTGCAGACGTTTGCCATTTGAACCTTCACAAAACTTTCGCCATTCCACACGGTGGTGGTGGTCCGGGTGTTGGGCCAATTTGTGTAGCCAAGCAATTGGTTCCATTTTTGCCTTCAAACCCAGTGATTCATACAGGTGGCGAAAAAGCAATTACAGCAATTTCAGGGGCGCCTTACGGCAGCTCTTTGGTTTGTTTAATTAGCTATGCCTATATCTGTATGCTTGGTGTAAACGGTTTGAAAAAAGCTACGCAATATGCAATTTTGAATGCCAATTACATCAAAGAAAGATTGAACGGCCATTACGAAGTACTTTACGCAGGCGAACGCGGCCGCGCTGCACACGAAATGATTGTGGATTGCCGACCGTTTAAAGCAAAAGGAATTGAAGTAACCGATATCGCAAAACGATTGATGGACTACGGTTTTCACGCGCCAACGGTTTCCTTCCCAATTGCAGGAACGTTGATGATTGAGCCTACGGAAAGTGAAAGCAAGATGGCTTTGGACCAATTTTGTGACGCGATGATTTCTATCAGAAAAGAAATTGAAGATGCAGATAAAGACGAACCAAACAACGTTTTGAAAAATTCGCCGCACACCTTGCAAATGTTGACAGCAGACTCTTGGGATTTCCCTTATAGCAGACAGGAAGCGGCATTTCCAATGGAGTATATTTCAGATAATAAATTTTGGCCTTCAATTAGAAGAGTGGACGATGCTTATGGCGATAGAAACCTTATTTGCACCTGCAACCCGATTGAAGCTTATATGGAAGCGTGAAAAAAGTATGCAGTCCCAGTATTCAGTAGTCAGTTTTAAAGCGAAATAAATTTACTGAATACTGCTACTGAATACTGAACACTTTTTTTTCCGTATTTTTAACGAAATTTTTCAATTTATGAATGTCAAGATAACAGGCATAGGCAGTTATATCCCGAGTGAAGTAGCAAAAAACGAGCACTTCGGCGATCATCATTTTTACAATGAGGATGGAACCCGTTTTGGACAGGAAAATGAAACCATCATTGAAAAGTTCAAGGCCATAACCGGCATTCACGAAAGACGTTATATACCGAAAACGCTTTCCACTTCAGACATTGCTTCGTTTGCAGCTGAAAATGCTATTAAACATGCCGCAATAGATAAAGAAACGCTAAATTATATTATTGTTGCCCATAATTATGGCGATGTAAAAGATGGTTCCGTACAAAGCGATACCGTTCCCAGCATTGCAACCAGAGTAAAGCACAACCTTAAAATTCAGAATCCAACTTGTGTGGGCTATGACGTACTTTTTGGTTGCCCAGGCTGGATTGAGGGAATGATTCAAGCCTACGCTTTTATAAAAGCTGGAATGGCGAAAAAATGCTTGGTTGTTGGTGCGGAAGCACTTTCCCGAGTGGTTGACCCGCACGATCGCGATTCTATGATTTATAGTGATGGCGCCGGTGCAGCTGTGGTTGAAGCAAGTGAGGACGCTGGAGGTATTCTTAATCATTTCAGTGCGACCTATGCTTTTGAGGAAGCGCATTTCATCTTTTTTGGCGAAAGCAATAATCTAGAGATAAAAGACAATCGCCGTTATATAAAAATGTACGGCCGGAAGATTTATGAATTTGCTCTTAACCATGTGCCAGATGCTATGAAAACCTGTTTGGACAAAAGCGGAATTGGCATTGATGAAGTGAAAAAAATCTTTATCCACCAAGCTAATGAAAAGATGGACGAGGCAATTGTTAACCGTTTTTATAAACTTTATGGCCAGTCTACACCCGAAAACATTATGCCAATGAGCATTGATAAACTGGGCAATAGTAGCGTTGCAACTGTTCCAACTTTATATGATTTGGTATTGAATGGCGAATTAGAAGGCCATGCCATCCAAAAAGGAGATGTTGTTATTTTTGCCAGCGTTGGCGCTGGCATGAATATTAATGCGATTGTTTATAGGGTCTGAATTATTTAAGAATTATAAAAAGGACTTAAGACGAAAGGATTTATGACGTAAGACAAAATATTTCAACTTTATTTAGTCCTATATCTTATGTCATTCAATCCTACGTCCGTAATAGAATATTTTAAGTCTAACGATTCAAATAAATGTACGAAGGCAAATTTCCAAAGAAAAGATACAAACACACGCTTCAGCTTTTAAATGAGGTGATTTCCAAGGGAGCGAACAATGAGGATGAAGATCTTTTTATAACTGAAAATAAAATAGGACCTATAAAATATTAATCTAGAACAAGCAGCAAATTCTGAAACCTAACCTCTATAATTTTAGTATATGAAAAAAATATTTTCATTGATTATTTTAATTTTTTTTATCAGTTCTTGTAGCAATGATGACGTAGATCCAATCGAAATCGAAGACAGTGAGTCTGAAGAATTTTTTTTAGAAGGAAGTCTTAATTACCTATTCTCCAACGCATTAATTTCAGATAGATTCAATAATATAAAGAGAGATCATCCGATAGAAATAATTGAATACGATAACAACAATAGAATTAAAACCAATTATTCCTATCTGGAACATTTATTGGTTCAGGCAAATAATAATCGAAGTTGGTTTGTAACTCAAGGCAGTGAAGCTTCAACTTTGGTTGAGATTGAAAGTGTTGACCCCGTTAGTGGCTGGATTACTTTAGGCGAGACTTATCTAGGGAATTTGAATAAAAGTGTTGGAGCAACAGTCGAGTTTTTTAATCCTTTCGTAAATTATGACATTATCAATGATCGCCCATTGTTTAACCCATACCCAACCCGTGTTTCCGAGGGAGTTTTTAATTACATTCAACCAGGCGGAATCATTGAAAAATCAGACGGAACATATGTGCTTTTAACTCCTGTGATTTTTGGAGCTCATATCAAAAGGAGTATTTATTATGCAAGTAGCGATAATTTAGAAGATTGGATCTTTCATGACGAGAAGATTTTAAGTACCGATATGATACCATTTGCGAAAACAAATGGAAATGTTTTTTCTAGTGATAATCCATATAAATTAGAAAACGGTAATTATCTCGTTTTACTAGGTGTGGAACAACCGAACGGTAATTACACCTCTGCATATATGATTATAGATGAAGACCTTAACATCATTCAACAACCAAAGGAAATTATGATTCCTGAATGGCATGGAGAAAATCAAAATAGTTTCCCTTTAGCCCTAACAAAGTTCGAAAATAAGTTTAGAATAATTTTCCATAAAAGAAATACGCGTTCTATTGATAGGGAGATTCACGAAGTAATTGTAACTAATTTATTTGATGCTTTAGATAATAACAACAGTATTATTTCTTCAAATTTAATACAAAAAGGAACGAACGAGAGTGGCTATTTAAGAGGAAAGGCTGATGATGCCTCGTATATTCAGTTTAATTCAAATTTATATATATTATTAGGAAGTGAAGAAATGTCTTCAAATTATTTAACCTCAAATAATAGAGAATATGGTCTAATGAATTGGAACGGAAATACGTGGAGCCATGACAGCAGAAGTCCATTGCTTGTAAACCCTGTACAGCTATACCACAAATATCCTATTTACGACTGGGCTTGGGATCATTTAGGTGCCTTTGCCTCACCAATCATAAAGAACGGAACCTTATATATATATGGCGTTTGGCACGGATAATCCAGATTATTTTATTTCCGGAATCAAGATACCTTTAAATTAAAAAATCATCATTGTTAGCGAGTTATTTAGTATTTGATTTATCCATAAATAAAGTGCGCATTTCCAAATTAAATAAATGTACGA
>JBBQUI010000117.1:0-8471 GCA_038212575.1 Flavobacteriales bacterium | reverse complement strand
GTTTGGCACGGATAATCCAGATTATTTTATTTCCGGAATCAAGATACCTTTAAATTAAAAAATCATCATTGTTAGCGAGTTATTTAGTATTTGATTTATCCATAAATAAAGTGCGCATTTCCAAATTAAATAAATGTACGAAGGCAAGTTTCCCAAAAAGCGATACAAACACACCCTAAGGTTTCTGAACGATGTCATTTCTAAAGATGAAAAAATTCTTGATTTAGGCGTTACTAACCCTTTTTCTGAAATCCTTACCAAAGAAGGTTTTCAAGTTACAAATACAAAAGGTGAAGATCTTGACCTTGAGACAGATGTTGTAAAAACTGAAGAATACGATGTGGTCACCGCTTTTGAAATCTTTGAACATTTAGTTTCGCCTTTTAATGTTTTGAACGATATAAAAGCCAAAAAATTGATTGCTTCCGTACCATTAAAACTTTGGTTCGCTTCAGCATATAAAAGTAAAACTGATAAATGGGATCGCCACTATCACGAGTTTGAGGATTGGCAATTTGATTGGCTGCTCGAAAAAGCTGGCTGGCGAATTGTGAAGCGTGAAAAATTTACCAATCCTGTAAAAAAAATTGGCATTCGGCCCATTCTTCGAAGAATTACGCCGCGGTATTATTTGGTTTATGCTGAAAAGGTTTAATGGATTTATACATCGTCATACCTGCCCATAACGAAGAAGCATACCTTCAGAAAACGCTTCAATCGCTGGTAGAACAAACTCGTTTGCCAAAGAAAATTATAATTGTTGATGATGCTTCCACAGACGGCACCGCGCAAATTATTCGAGAATTTTCAGAAAAATATAGTTTCATTAAAAGTGTTTTTCACAATTCCGAAGAACTTCACGAACCGGGAAGTAAGGTTATAAATGCTTTTTACAAAGGGTTTGAAACGCTCGACAATGACTTCGATATTATTTGTAAATATGATGCGGATCTAATTTTTCCGAAGAACTATTTAGAGAAAATTAGCGCCGTTTTTGAAAATGATAATTCCGTGGGAATGGTTGGTGGATTTTGCTACATAGAAAAAGACGGGGAATGGATTTTGGAAAACCTCACAAATAAAGACCACATTCGTGGCGCCCTAAAAGCGTATCGCAAAGAATGTTTTCAGAAAATTGGCGGTTTGCGAAACACTATGGGCTGGGACACGGTAGATGAGCTTCTTGCCCAATATCACGGCTGGAAAATAATGACCGATGAATCACTACACGTAAAACACTTAAAACCTACGGGAAAAGTTTATTCAAAAGGGTCAAAATACAAACAAGGTGAGCCTTTTTACAGAATGCGCTACGGTTTTTGGCTCACGTTAATCGCTTCTGCAAAACTGGCTTCCAAGAAAAATAGTCTTCAGTTTTTTATGGATTCAATGCAAGGGTATCAAAAAGCGAAAAAAGGAAAAATGGATTTTATAGTTTCTGAAAATGAAGGAAATTTCATAAGAAACCTGCGGTGGAAAAATATTAGAAAGAAAATCGGAATTGGTTAATTTAAACCTCTAATTTGTCACCCTGAGCCCTTCGACAAGCTCAGGATAAACTAAAGTCGAAGGGTTAAACTTTGAGCTTTGAGCTTTGAGCTTTGAGCTTTGAACTTTGAACTTTGAGCTTTGAGCTTTGAACTTTGAGCTTTGAGCTTTGAGCTTTGAGCTTTGAGCTTTGAACTTTGAACTTTGAACTTTGAACTTTGAACTTTGAACTTAAAAAGATAACAACATTGCCTTAACACTACAAAGCAGAAATATTCTTTATTTTGCAAACAAAATTTTCAATGAAAATCAAGCTTTCCCTCCCTACAATTCTTTTAGTATTTGTGCTAACTTTTACTTCCTGTGTTTCCGTTCAAGTAAAGGACAATACGGTTTCCCATATCTCTTCGGAAGTGAAAAGACCTAAAAACATTATTCTTCTTATCGGCGATGGAATGGGCTTGAGTCAGATTTCTGCAGCCATTTATTACAAAGATGGCAAACCGAATTTTGAGCGTTTTCAAACAATTGGACTCATCAAAACTTCTTCCGCCAGCGAGTTGATTACGGATTCCGCCTCCGGGGCAACTGTTTTTTCAACGGGCGTAAAAACCTATAATGGCGCCATAGGCGTGGATAAAGATACCATCCCGCTTCCAACCATTGTTGAACATTTATCAAAACGAGGCTTTGCTACGGGCATTATTGCAACATCTTCCATTCAGCATGCCACACCGGCCAGTTTTTATGCGCACGTAAAATCGCGCAGTCTTTATGAAGATATCACCTCTTTCGCACCAAATAGTGGGGTGAACTTTTTTGCGGGCGGCGGATTGAAATTTTTCAATAATCGAAAAGACGGAAAGAATATTTTGGCTGAAATGAAAGCCAAGGGATATGATGTAATAACAGACAAACTTCCCAACACCCCAAGTGAAAACAATGAATTGATATTACTTGCCAAAGACGGAATGCCCAAAATGAGCGAAGGCCGCGGCGATTTCCTTCCAAATGTCACCAAACTGGCTTTGGATAAACTTTCCAAAAACGAAAAAGGATTTTTCCTAATGGTTGAAGGAAGCCAGATTGACTGGGGCGGTCACGATAATGATGCGGATTACCTAATTCAGGAGCTTTTGGATTTTGATAAAACTTTGGGAGTAGCTTTAGATTTTGCCAAACAAAACGGCGAAACACTCGTGATTGTTACCGCAGATCACGAAACGGGCGGATATACACTTTCTTCAGATGGTAATGATTACAACAAAATTAAACCAAGCTTTTCCACCCCCGGACATTCAGCCACCATGGTTCCTGTTTTTGCGGAGGGTCCGGGGGCATCCTATTTCAATGGGATTTTTGAAAGCATCGAGATTTACAATAAAATGATGGAACTTTTGAAGAGGTGAGTTTGGGATTTTGTGAATCTGTGAATCTGAATACTGAATACTGAATACTGAACACTGAACACTGAATACTGAACACTGAACACTGAATACTAAAATTCTTAACTCACTTTTATAAAATTCAGTGATGTAATTTTAGTACTTTAGCCGTAGCTATCTTTTTTATGAAGTATTTACAAGATATTGGTTCCTATTTTTTGATGCTTAAAAGGGTGTTTGGCAGTTTTACCAAAACATCTGTTTTAAAACATCTCATTTTTAAGGAAATAAACGACCTTATTATTAGTTCATTGGGTATTGTTGCCTTTATATCCTTCTTTGTTGGGGGTGTTGTGGCAATACAAACAGCCCTGAATATGAACAATCCATTGATTCCGAAAAGCCTTATTGGTTTCGCCACACGGCAATCGGTTATTTTGGAATTTGCGCCTACCTTCATTTCAATAATTATGGCGGGTAAAGTAGGGTCTTTTATTACTTCCAGCATAGGTTCTATGCGGGTTACTGAACAAATTGACGCCTTAGAGGTTATGGGAATCAATTCGCTTAACTATTTGGTTTTTCCAAAAATAGTCGCATTAATGTTCTACCCTTTCGTGATTGTTATTGCTATGTTTCTTGGCATTTTGGGTGGCTGGGTGGCTGGTGTTTATGGCGGCTTTTCTAGTTCTACAGCTTTTATTTCGGGCCTACAGGATAGTTTTATACCCTATCAGCTTTTTTACGCATTCTTTAAAACCATTGTATTCGCTTTCATTTTGGCAACCGTTCCATCCTGGCAAGGATTTTATATGAAAGGTGGCGCGCTGGAAGTGGGTAAGGCCAGCACAAACTCCTTCGTTTGGACCAGTGTGCTTATTATTTCTGCAAACTATATTATAACCCAACTCCTTTTGAGCACATGATAAAAGTAGAAGACGTACATAAAAGTTTTGGGAATGAGGAAATTCTAAAAGGGATCACCACTGAATTCGATAAAGGCAAAACAAACCTTATTATCGGGCAGAGCGGGAGTGGAAAAACCGTGTTGCTCAAGTGTCTCATTGGGTTATTTCGGCCCGAGCAGGGAAAAATCTTTTACGAAGAAAAAGCCATCCAAAATATGAATGACGAAGAACAGCGCAAACTTCGCGAAGAAATTGGAATGCTATTTCAGGGAGGCGCACTGTTCGATTCCATGAATATTGAAGAAAATGTAATGTTTCCGTTGCGAATGTTCACCAAACAGAAAAAAGCTGATATGGTGGCCCGCGTTAACGAAGTGCTGAAACGCGTGGATCTTGAAAACGTAAACAAAAAATTCCCTGCCGAAATTTCCGGCGGTATGCAAAAGCGGGTTTCCATTGCAAGAGCCATTGTGAACAAACCTAAATTTCTTTTTTGTGACGAGCCCAACTCTGGCCTTGACCCCAAAACCGCAACGTTGATTGATACCCTTATTCAGGAAATAACCCACGAGTATGATATTACAACCATAGTGGTAACGCACGATATGAACTCTGTAATGGAAATTGGCGAAAAAGTTGTTTTGCTTAAAGATGGCAAATTGGTTTGGCAGGGTGACAATCAAGAGATCTTTAAAACTGACAACGAAGACGTAACCAATTTTGTATATTCTTCAGATCTTTTCAAAAAAATACGGGGAGTTCAGCTAAAAGAAGGTTAATTTTTTTCTTTCTATTCCCCTATTTATCAAATATTTTGCTTTATTTTTAAAGTCCTAAATTATTAATATTATGATAAATAAACTACTTTCTCTTTTCACCATTTTAATTAGTACATCCTTAATTGCCCAAGTAACATTTACAAACCAAAGCGGCCTCATTGGTAATTACCAAGACTATTCTGAAGTTGCTGTTGATATGAACGGCGATTATCTAGACGATTACGTTCGGATTTCCGAAACCGGGATTGGCATAGATTTTCAGCTTGCTGACAATACATTCAATTCTGTATTTATTACAATGCCAATTCAAAACATCCCTGACTGGAGCATAGCCGCGGGTGATATTGATGGTAACGGATTTAACGATCTTCTGCTTGGAAACAATTCACGAGTTTCTTTTTTATTCGCAAATGAAGATGGAACCGCTTATACCGAAGTTCCAAAACCAGACTATATCTTTTCACAAAGATCAACCCTTGCCGATATAAACAACGATGGTTTGCTGGATGCTTTTATTTGTCACGATGTAGATCTTAGCCATCCCTACCGAAACGGTGGAGGCCAAAATATGATTCTGGACCAAACGTTAATTGTAACCTTGGACCGACCCGGAAATTACGCCGCCATTTGGGTAGATTATGATAACGATGGCGATAGTGATATGTATTTAACCAAATGTCGTGGTGGTGCCCTGCCAGGGGATGAAAACCGAGATAATGCAATGTACACCAACAATGGCGACGGTACTTTTACTGAAAATGGCCTCGATATCGGAATGCGCGATAATGCACAATCATGGGCAACCGTTTTTGAGGATTTTGATAACGATGGCGATTTTGACGCTTTCATTGTAAATCACGATTTTCAAAACCGATTGATGGAAAATGACGGTACTGGAATGTTTACGGACATTATTGCAGGTTCAGGAATAAACCCAACCGATCTTGGCGCTTGGGAAAACCAATCTGGCGATTTCAACAACGATGGTTTTGTGGATATTTTTTCCGAAATGTCCAAAGAGCTTTACCTCAACAATGGCGATATGACTTTTACTGGCCAAGATTTAAACTTTGACGAAGGAGGAATTGGAGATTTTAACAACGATGGTTTTTTAGACGTTGTTAACGACGGAAACCTATACATAAATGACGGAAACGCCAATAACTGGGTAAAAGTAGGTTTGGAAGGCGTTGAAAGTAACAAAAATGGAATTGGCGCCAGGGTAAAAATTGTTGGCGATTGGGGCACGCAAATGCGCGAAGTACGTTCCGGGCAAGGCTTTAGTCATATGAATTCTTTATTGGCACATTTTGGGATCGGAACTAGCACAGCTATCGAAACATTAATTATTGAATGGCCTTCTGGAACGGTAGATGTAATTCAAAACCCAGATATGAATATAACCCATATCATCGTGGAAGGAAGTAGTCCATTGGCTGTCACAGATTTCACAAAAGATGTATTAAAATTATACCCAAACCCAACTTCAGAAATACTTAATTTTTCAATGAAAGGGCTTGAGAATATTCCCGTGCAAATTATAGACATTAACGGAAAAGTAGTTTTAAGCACAAAAGTATCGAACGAAGGATCAATAAACGTTTCTTCATTGAAAACAGGTACTTATTTTGCAATGCTTCAGGTTGAAAAGAAAACCGCCAGCTATAAATTCATTAAGAACTGATACTTTGTAAAACCACAAATTCACAAATACTTATTTAAAAATATTTGTGAATTCTCAGCAAATAGGAAATTGTAAATCCCAGTAAAAACTACTGGGATTTTTTTATGGATATTCTGAAACTTGCAGGGTGTCCAACTTCAATTTAAACTTAAGCCATTGCTGTATTTTTTTCAGATCGTTCCTTTTTTCTTTTGAAGAAACATCTTTTTTCCAGCGAATATTAATAACCGGAAGTGTGTCGGTTTTTTGAAAGTTTGTAGTAATCTTGTTAGAATAACTGAAGGTTTCAACGCCTTCATAATTAATTTTTAGCTCTTCACTCAATTCCTTAAAAGGAACATTTTGAACCTTTATAAGTGCAATCTGGTTTTCCAAAAAGCGAATCTGCTCATCTTTGCTTTGAATCAATTGCTCATTTTTTACATACAGATCTTCAAGAATTCCAGCTTTAATCTGGCCAGAAAGCTTGGCAGATATTTCACCACTTTGGTCAGTGCCTTGATAGATTCGCAAATGGGTTTCTTCCAGTTTTTCGGTCTTTTCTAATTTTGCCAACCATTCATTTATTTTGTTTTGGGGAACAGGACGACCAATTAAATAGACATCTATATTTCTCGATTTATAATCCTGCGTAAATTTTACCACTTCCGCACCTTCATATTTAATAATGTTTTTTACAAATTCCTTCGTTTTATTTTCAAAAACTTGTTGGTCCAATAATTTAATAAACAACCAAACACTCGGCACCATCACTGCAATGGCAATCAAGGATGCAATTTGTGCTGTTCTTCTGCGTCGTTTGCTATTGGCGTAACGCACCAAAGGAAACCGCAATATTTTTGAAACAATAAACGTGGAAAGCGCAATAAAAACTGCATTTATAGAGAAAAGATATAACGCTCCTATTGCATAAGGCACGCTACCCACTGCCAATCCATAGCCCACAGTACATAAAGGTGGCATCAAAGCGGTTGCAATGGCAACCCCAAAAATTACACTGGCAATGGTACCACTTTTGGCTTTAGCGACAATAAGCCCCAAACCGCCAAAAATAGCTATCAAAACGTCCAAGATTGTTGGATACGTTCTAGCGATTAATTCCGGGGTTTCCTCTGTTAACGGTGAAAGTTTAAAGTAGAGAAACGCCGTTAGCACACTCAAAAAAACCATTACGCCAAGATTTATAAGCGAACGCTTCAGCGTATCAATATCATTAATGGCAACGGAAAGACCGATACCCACAATCGGGCCCATCAATGGTGAAATAAGCATCGCACCTATCACTACCGCTGTACTGCTGACGTTCAATCCGATGGACGCAACAAAAATGGAGAATATAAGAATCCAAGCCGTATGCCCTTTAAAAGGAATATCCTTCTTTACGGCTTCAATCGTGGCATCGCGGTCTGAATCGGTTTGAATATCAAAAAGTTCTACAAAGAATTTTTTGATGCTTTCCCAAGTGTTTAGCTTTGTGTTTTCGAACTCGTGGTCATTGGGAGTTATCTTTATATCCTTATTGTTTTCTGTATTCTCCATTTACAAATATTTTTTTCCAAATTTATCTGAAACATCCTTCAGCAGTTCCTTTATTTCCTGCTCCTTTTTCTTCGGAAACAACAACAGCACTTCTTCTTTATCCACTACAATATAATCTTCAATTCCGTCCAAAACAACCAATTTTTTCGAAGCAGTAAAAATCATATTGTTTTTGGAATCCTTTAAAAAAGTTTCAGCATTTACAATGGAATTGCCAGCCTCATCTTTCTTCATTTTATCGTAAAGCGCGCCCCATGTGCCCAAATCATTCCAATCAAAAGTGGCTTTTTTCACAAAAACATTATCGGCTTTTTCAAGAATTCCGTAGTCTATTGAAATATTTTCGGCCTGTGCATAACTGCTTTCAATAAAAGATTTTTCTTCGGAAGTATTCAAAACAGCCACTCCATTTGAAAACAATGAATTCATTTCAGTCAAATGCCTTTCAAAAGAAGAGATGATGCTTTTCACACTCCAAATAAAAATGCCCGCATTCCACAGAAAATTTCCGTCGGCAAGAAATTGTTTTGCAGTTTCATAATCTGGTTTTTCCCGAAATTGCTTCACTTTTTTTATTTCTGAAGCGTCATTTTTATCGCTTTCAATATAACCGTATCCTGTATTCGGAAAGGTTGGATCGATGCCCAAAGTCAACAAAACATCCTCGCGTTGTGCGGCATCAAAACAG
>JBBQUI010000116.1:0-8514 GCA_038212575.1 Flavobacteriales bacterium | reverse complement strand
TCCATTGGCCCTGTTTGCATAATAAACTTTGCCGGTTTTGCTGTTGAGCCAACCCATGCCTTTATGATTGGCCATCATGAAGAACCAGTTGGATGTATTAAATCCCACACGATTGGTTTGCCATTTTGCATTCGGAATTTTGGCTAATTGGCTCCGGGTAGAATTGCGGCGGACCTTAAAACTGCGCAGGTTAAAATCATCTGCCTGTGTGGAACTGTAATATAATGTGATGGAATTGTTTTCCAGTCTTTCTATGTTATTTATGGCATTGGCAGCAAGCCCGGTATTTTCTTTTGGGTTATAGCGGATGGTTTTAAAAACCCGTCCATCATATCGGCAAAAGCCATCTAATGTGGCCAACCATATAAAGCCATCGTCATCCTGCACGATACCGGAAATAAAACTTTGCGGCAGACCATCCTCTACACTAAAATGTTGTTGGTTGGTAAACAGTCGTTGTTGCGCAACGACGATCTGTGCCGTACTTAAAAAAAATAGTAGCTGGGATAATCTGATAACAAACATCCCCATTAATGTATGACCAGCTTTTTGTCTCACGGTTAGTAGTTATTTATATCTTTTAAAGTATATAATCCAAATACCTCGGCGTTGGTATGGGAAGAGCAGAAATGGTTCATTAGCTTTAGCATACTTCAGGTCGTTAATTTACTTTCCGGTTAATCTTTTTGCTGCCGAGGCCATATCTTTTTTGGGTATGACGTATCTATAGGGTTGCGCCGGACTGTTGTTATAAAGATATACTAATGTACTGGCTTTGCATAGCGTTGAGGGCTTGCTGCTCCCGCAAAGTGGGCAGGTAGTGCTGGAATTCATTGCTCTATATTGAGCTAATGTCTCTCCATTTTCTATTTAAAAATTTTAATGAAACTTCATTCTTTGCCAACTGCAGGTTATGGATTCGCTCTTCTTTTTCTGCCGTTTTTCCGTCATACTAAGCTTAGTAAATATCCAATTAGTGAACCACCCAAAACTATAAAAGCACTATTGATTTTCCTATATCCAAATGTTATTGTAATACTTAAAAGCATAATGAATATTGTTCGCCAATCTGTAATCGTGTCTTTACCCATATCAAAACAAACTGCTACAATAATGGCTACCGAAGCCACATTAACAGCGTCTAAAAATGCAGAGAAGTGTGTTGAATTCCTCATTTTCTTTACCATTGGATTTAGCAAAGCAACAAAAACAAATGAAGGTATGAATATGGCAATTGTAGAAACGATGGCTCTTGTAAATCCGTTCATTTGATATCCAACAAAAGTTACAGAAGAAAATACGGGGCCTGGTGTCAGTTGTCCCACCGCAATTGCATCGATGAGTTGTTGTCTGCTTAACAGACCTGTTGATACTAATTCTGTGTCAAGAAATGCAAAGAGAACATAACCGCTTCCATAAAGGATTGCACCAATTTTTAGAAAAATCCAAAACAGGTTTGCGTTTGTTGCAGAAAGTATTGGCGTGTTAGTTAATTGTAATAGAGTTACTGGCAAAAAACTGTTTAAGTTGTTTTGGTTTTTGTTACGCACATAAGCCAAAAACAGGGCTAAAAAACCCGCACCGAACATTAGATAAATCTCGCTAATGTTGAGTAGTGAACAAATCAGAACAATTAGTCCAATTATTGCAAGTTCTGTTGATTTCAGTGATTTTTTAGCCAAAGGGAAAATGGCACCAAGAATGATAGCAATGATGGCGGGTTTTATACCATAAACAAATGGTTGTACTTCGGGAAGTTGTCCATATTGTTTGTAGAGCCAGGCAAAAATTCCTGTAATGAATACCGCTGGTAAAATAAAACAAAGACCTGCAATAATTAAACCTTTCCAACCGCCTTTTTCGTGTCCGATATGAATGGCCAATTCGGTGCTATTCGGTCCAGGTATTAAATTCGTCGCCCCAATCAGGTCAAGGAAATGTTGTTCAGTCAGCCATTTTCGTTTCGAAACTACTTCATCTTGCATCATAGCAATATGTGCTGCCGGTCCACCAAAACCAATAACGCCCAGCTTTAGAAATAGTCTGGCTATATCTTTTAATCCGGCTTTATTTTCCATTTTTCATTAGCTTATTATCAATTGACCATAAGCCACCTCCTTTTATCAAAAGAAAAATACTACCAAGAAGCATAGACCAATCTGTTCTGCTTCCATGGAGCAATTCCCAAAAACCTTTTTCTAGATAAACCTCAGATTTCGTCGTGGCAAATGCAAAAAGCATAATTGCAATTAATGGAATGCTTGCCAAACGTGTGAGCAAACCAAATAAAATAAATGCTCCGCAAAGTATTTCGAAACTGCCTACTAAGTTGCCTAAAAACACGGGCGAAGGCAACCCGATTTTTTCAAAACGTCCTGCCCCACGGATGGCGGGAAATAAAAACTTTTGTATTCCTTCTGATAAGAAAACTACTCCAACCATCAATCGGATGATAATTGTTGTTTTTGAGTCGTCTGTATTAAGTATTCTATATTTCATTTTTTCGGTGTGTTGTTTTTAAATGGGATGGGTTGTCTAACCCTAGGGTGCCACTAATGTTAGGGCCTAGTGGTGGTTTTTAAAAATCGTCAGCCTTTAACCAAAGATAAATCAATAATAAAAGTTTATTGTTTCCTCTATTACCTGTTGTTATTCGTCTGTTGGGACCGGAGCCGATGAGCGGTCCGCCGCGTTGCATGTATATATTCGTCGCCCCGCTATAGAGTAAACTGCTTGTTGTGTAATTATTCTTTGGTATCAATCACTTTTCAAAGGTGGCCCAACTATTTTCATGTCATTATCAGAAAATATTTTTGCTATTTCTTGTTGACCTGGTTCATGGTCTAAAGCAGCCATAGCAACAAAGAAGTTTTCTAATTTGCCTGCAGGTTGCACTATGACACTCATTTTTCCCTTTTCTGATACTTGTGTCCAGGCATGTGCAACTTTTCGGGGTAAGAATATACTATCACCCTTTGTCAAATCATACTTGTCGCTGCCTACCTGGAATTTATAAGTACCCTCTATAATATAAAATACTTCGTCCTGAGAATGATGAATATGTAATGGTGTTCCCCTTCCTTGGGAAAGAGAAGTCTGTTCAAATATTGCCAGGTCTCCGTCTGTATCACTTCCCGAAATTTTGACATCAAGTATATTCGAGTTTACGCCTTTCAATCTAATAGGCCCATAAATTCTCCCTTCACCCGCAGAAATTTTAAATCCTTTATCCTTTCTTGTCAGCCCTTTGGTTTGTGAACATCCGTAATATGGCGCTACTATCAAAGAAAGAAAAGATGTAATAAATCTATTTCGTTTCATAAATTTTAATTTAAAGGCTAAAACTAATTAAAGATATAAAGTTTAGGTTTCCAAAGCTTTTCAATTTAAAAAGTCAAGCTGGAACACCCTGTGAAGAGCAATTCAATGCTGAATAAATATGGGTCATGCCCTACTTGCGATAATACTTTTATTTGGTAGCAGTTTATCAAAAAAATAAATGCTCTAATCCCAAATGAAATCCAAGTATCAATAAGCTAAAGACTAAAAGAATATAAGGCAAAGACTTTTTATTTCTGTAAAGGGTATTTTTTTTGTACGACGTAATAGCGAGAGAAAGAATCAAGATAAGAATTGCGTTGTAAATGACACCGCCTCTTGCTCTAATGTACCCAACTGAATAGATATTGTAAATGTCCTGGTTAATTACGATAACCCTTTGAATAGAATTAGTCAATCTTGATTTTGAAATTATTAAAAAATCGCCTTTGGCAAGAGAATTATAAAGTATTTCTGTAGCGTCGAAGTCAAAACGCCTGGTAACAAGTTCATAGGTCTCATCCATTCGATAGCGCATTTTTGTTGAAAATATTCTTTTTGGACTACGATATCATTGAAATGATTTTCTGGCACCAAATACGAGTCGATATATATAAAAATACATAATGATAATGATGTTACTAAAAGTTAAAGATCAATCTTTTCAACTGTCATTTGATATTAAAAATTGTCATGTTCTAATGGCATATAAAGAACAGGCTTAGGGCAGGGGTGATAGAATTCCTTCTGTCCGGGACCACTGCTGGTTGAAAAATAAATGTACAAGACAACAAACAAAAGAGCAGCGATATATCCTTCACATATAACTGTTATGGGTTTGCATTTATACCATTAATTTTTATTTTCTTTTCGGCTTTTGCCCCCTTGTTTTTGGCTTTCCATACTTGGCCATCATTCTATCTTTTTTACGTACAATGACATTTGTTTTTTTGTTCTTTGCCGATTTCTCATGAAATGCGGGGCCGGCTAATTCCTTGTTTGGGGCTTTTACCAAAACGTTTTTCATTTTTACTTTTGGTAATTCATCGTCTATTAATTCTGTAGAAAAAATAAGTTCTGCCGGTAGTTCATTCAAAGGCAATTTCAGGTTCATCATTTCTTCTATAGCCTTTACTTTTTCTAACTCAAATTCAGAAAATAATGTAATGGCTATTCCGTTTTTGTTTGCCCTGCCGGTTCTACCTATTCGGTGCATATAGTTTTCGGGTACATCGGGTATATCAAAATTGATAACGTGTGTTACCTCGCTTACGTCTATTCCCCTGGCCACAATATCGGTAGCTATTAAAATACTGGTTGTTCCGTTTTTAAAATTGCTTACTGTATTAAAACGATGATTCTGTTCTTTGTTTGAATGTATTAACCCTAGTTTTTCGCCATACCCTGGTAGTAATTCTATGTATAAATCATCTGCTATCTTTTTTGTAGCGGCAAACACCAGGACCTTCGTCATCGTGTTATCACTGGCCAATACCAGGTGCAGGAGATTCATTTTTGTATTGTAGTTTGGCACACAATACCCTTGCTGTTCTATACTTTTTAATGGAGTGCCTGTTGGTGCGGCTTCTACCATTTCCGGGCTTACAAAATATTCATTAATTATTGCAGTTACATCATCAGTTATTGTTGCAGAAAATAACAGGTTTTGCCTTTTTTCGGGTAACAGGTCTAGTATGTTTTTTATTTGTGTGCGAAATCCAAGGTGTAGCATTTCATCCATTTCATCTATCACTAGTTTTTTTATATGCTTAGTTTTAAATGCTCCATCTAACAACAGATCGTATAGTCTTCCTGGTGTAGCTACCAGTATATCTGCACCTTTGCCGAGGGCAAGTTTTTGTGTGTTTATATTTACCCCTCCATATACACCTACAGCTGTTATGCTCAGATAAGTTGCCAGTGATTCGATTGCATCTATAACTTGTGTCACCAACTCCCTGGTTGGTACGAGCACTAGTATTTGTGGGTTTTTCTCTTTGTCAAATTTCCACATTTGCATACAAGGCAGTAAATAGGCAAATGTTTTACCGGTTCCTGTCTGGGCTATACCACACACATCTCTGCCGCTCATTACTATGGGAAACACCCTTTCCTGTATTAATGTGGCATTGCTTATAGCTAAATCATCCAACGAGTTTTGGAGCGCTTTGTTTAATTTAAAATCTTCGAACTTCATATATAGCGCAAAGGTAATTTTTATAAAGCAGGTAAAAAATCGCAGTAGCTACTCATTAAGACGATTGGGAATATCCATATTCTCATGTAAAATCCTTACAATTTCAATTTCGTTTGTGGTAAACTGATAGAAAATGTAATGCGATTTCACTTTGAAGGATCAGTAGCCGTATAAAGTTGATCTCCATTTTTCAAATGTTATAAAAATCATCTGATAACATGTGTACATTATCTTCACACCAATTATGAGAAACGACTGGTAAAATATTAATGACTGCCCATCTCCCCCTGCTTAAGTTTTCTTAAATAAAAGTAGTATTATCTATTCACGACAAATGGAACAATTTCTTTCATCTGAAAACGTACAGGATTTCCATTTTGTAAAGCAGGTTTCCACAAAGGACTGTTTTTAATAACCCTTATTGCCTCATCTTCCATTCCATAGCCCTCGAGGCTTTGAGATTTTACATTTGTTACCTGGCCGTTTTTCTCTACAACAAAATTTATATAAACGAGGTAACGACCGTGAGAGGCTCCTTTTGAATATGGTACCTGGGTGTCAGTATTTTCAATTGCATATCTCTGAAAAGTTATTCTGTCCTCCTGGAAAACCGGCTTTACATCAGCCTTCTCAAAAATTTTATCATCTTTTATTTCATTTCCTTTTTTATCATACATCACAAACATTATCTCCTCACCGTTACTATCCTGCACTCTCTTGCTACTGAGATTTCCCTTATAATAATGATATTGGGTTGCTGAAATTTGCTTTCCTTTATCTAATAAAACAGATAAGGTTTTAAGACCTGTACTGTCCCATAAAAACCACTCTCCCTGCTGCTCACCATTTTCATAATTACCTTCTTGTTTGGTTTGTCCTGAAGTATAATATTCTCTGTACCTCCCTTCAAAACGGCTTAAAGAAGAATCTGGAAAATGAGCTGAAACTGAAAGTTTTCCGGTGATTTTATCAAAACAATCTACCAGGAAAAGGGTACTGTCATTTAATCCTTTGCCAATAAGCGAAGCATTGGATTTCTCCACAGATACGAGGTTCTCATCCAGGTAATAAACATATTTATAGGATTGGGCACTAGCGTAATTAATTAAAAAGACAATGATACAAATGGGAAGTAATATTTTTTTCATATAAATGGAATTGGATGTTCTTTGTAAACTTTGTTTGTAGAGCGAATACATGGAAGGCTGAGTTTTGGATTATTCATTTTATATTTTTGAATAAAACTATTCACCGATATTTATTTGAATTTATGGTGAGCAAGGTTTGGATTAAAATTCATAATGTCTTTTATCTTCTGGTATTTTTTCTATCTCTGAAATGTTAGTCAATATTTTTTTAAGGGTTAAAAGTAAGTCTTTTTTGTTAGGAGGGGAATCAAAAAACATGTCGGATAGTTCGAATTTGTCAAGCTTCTGAATTTCTCTTATTAATTTTTTTGCTGTAAGTAAATATTCCCTTTCGTTTTCACAGGAGTAAGCCATTAACCCGAATTGAAGTGTCAGGTCGTGATTAAATTTCTCAGCCTCAATTATTATTCCTTGATATGCCTCTGTAGATAATTCGTCTGTATCCATGTTGCGTTGCTTTTTATTTTTTAGTTGTGTCGGTAATTAAAAACGTTTTCCGTGAGTTCAAGCCGGGTAAAGTTATAATGTTTAATGGTTTTTACTGGTGCTTAATTTATCATTTAATCCTGGAACAGATGATGAATAGGAACTGATAGTGATTGTTTCAAATTCAAGACGCCATAACCTCCGCAAATAACGGTGCTAAGTTTTAACAAAGACCAAACTACATATAGGATGCTGGGTATGTTGATCTTTATAAAAAAACTTTAAACATTTATGAAACGAACAAAATCTTGAGAAGGGGAAGGGTTCAAATCAATTTTTGAATCTTTCTCTTTCAATAGAAATTATTTAATCTGACTATATCAAACTATACTCACAAGACCTTAGGTGCATAGGATACTTTTGTTAGCAGCATACCTTTCTGTCATTCTATAAGTCTGCAAAATGTGTTGTAAAATTCGATTCATTAGGAACTGAAAGAACAACATAATGTCTTGGTAGAAACCAACTAATTTGCTTTAGTCTGTAGTTGAGTTGGTCGATTGATTGAAAATCTTCACGAAAAATATTAAATGCCAATTCTTGAATAACTTGCCCTTCAATTGTGCGACAAACCATCATAATTTTTGGTCGATTAATTCCGATACTTTTCAAAAAAGTTTTTAAAGCTTGTCGTGCTTGACTTGGTAAATATGATTCTGAAGGCTGAGCTATTAAAACTTTTTCATCTTTTTCTATTGTCACTTCATTTTCAACTTCAATAGTGTCTGTTTTTGTGGAAAGCTCATTGTTTAAATACAGATTGACTATGTCACCATAAGAAAAAACCCAATCCACAGAATTTTCTTTTGGATTAATTGCCACACCAAAACCTTTGTCAAGTAAAAAATCGTCTTTCATATTTCTAATACAAAAAGATTCAAAGGGTTGATCTGCTTCTGGTGTCTGTAGTACGAAGTATGGAAAACCGTCGGGACCAGCAAAGATTTGTGGATTTCCACAAGCATAACTAGCAGATTGGACATTGTCATAAAATGTTTGTCGCCAATTGTCGTCTCTTTGGTCTTGCGGAATTTGGAATAGGTCAACCATCACCTGGGTCTTTGTAATGTCACATTCGTGTCGGTCTCCTTTTGGTTGTGTTCTTTTCTCTACCTGCTTTTCTTTTGTTTTAAGAAAGTCAAAAAGTCCCATTGAAATTAATTTTTTTTTAAAGTTGCCGTGTCAGCTAAGTGCATTCTGCCTTGCCCTGAAATAGGTTGACCATTTTTTGTGATTAATATTGTTAGAGGTCATTACAAATTTACCGGAACATTGATAAGTCTTTGAAAAAATATTTTAAAGTGTTATTCCAGCGTTAGTCAAAAGAAATAATTTGGATTATTTTTTAGGTTGGTCGGCTGGTCA
>JBBQUI010000115.1:0-8525 GCA_038212575.1 Flavobacteriales bacterium | reverse complement strand
GCGGCTTCGTTTGTCATATACTTATTTTTTTAAGAGGTACAAAGGTAACCAATTAACTGAAAAAGAAGTTGACCAAAAGTAGGTTTCGACCTTGGTTTATCCTGAGCATTTCGACTTCGCTCAATATAAACTCAGCCGAAGGATACAACCGGATATTCTTATATCTTTGCCAAAATTATTTATATGGGAACCATTCGTTTAAAAAATATAAAGATTTATGCCTTTCATGGTTGTTTGGTTGAGGAAGGTAAAATAGGCTCTGATTATTTGGTGAATCTTTCGGTGAAGGCAGATTTAAAGAAAGCTGCCGATAGCGACGAACTTGCAGATACGGTTGATTATGTGATGCTTCAAAAAATTGTGGGGGAAGAAATGGCGGTGCGCGCCAAGCTTTTGGAGCACGTAGCAAAACGCATTATCGACTGCATTTTATTGAAGGTTGAAATGGTAAATGAAGTGAAGGTTACCGTTGCTAAAAGGAATCCACCGATTAGTGGTGATGTGGCGGAAGTTAGTGTAACTATGCAACAGAAAAGGTAATTTGTTTTTTAAGTAGGAATTTTAAGTTTAATTTTTTTACATTTGCAAGCCCTAATAGGGCATCGTGGCCGAGTGGCTAGGCTCAGCTCTGCAAAAGCTGCTACAGCGGTTCGAATCCGCTCGATGCCTCTGAAAACCTCAACTATTGTTGGGGTTTTTTATTTATTAGAAATAGTTCAGCGGTTCATTCCCATATAATTTTCAGTGGTCATCATTTTTTTAAAGATCCTTCAATTTCTTGTTGAGGAGTTTTTAATGACGCATCTACAGGAGGAATTGGATTTTCATTTAGCTGTTGCTGGTTTGGAATTCTGTCTAACCCCGCTTCAACCCCTTTTGGAAAGATACCCTGAATGAGCAATAAAACTCCAAAGCCCAAAATTAAAATGCTAATCCACTTTTTAGTTTTGAAAATAAAACGAGGGGTCATTTTGTTTTTCAGTCTTTTTGCCAAAAGAATTTTAAAGAGGTCTGTAAGAAAGAAGGTTGCAAGCACAGTGGAAATGAAAAGAAATACTCCGTTATCTGAAGTGGTAATGGCGTTTGCCATAATTAGGGTTCCTATCCAACCAGCCAAAACGCCGAAGTTTACAAAATTCAAAAGAAACCCTTTCAGAAATAATCCACCAAGATTTTTTTTCACTTTTACGGCATAGTGTTCCCGTACAAACTTGAAAATTGATTTATTGGTACGGATGTATGAAATGATGCCATAGGCTATGAGAATAGCACCACCAAAGATTAGAAGGCCGGGATCGTGCTTTACTTTTTCAAGGATTCTGCTTGTACTGAAAAAGGCTATGAAAATGAAAATTACATCCGCCAAGACCGCTCCCAGATCAAAAAATATTGCTGCTTTTATTCCTTTGGTTATGGCTGTCTCAATCAAAGTGAAAAACACTGGACCGACCGCAAATGCCAATAAAAATCCGTAGAATGCCGCGTAGAGTAAACCGTCAAACATAGTAGGGTAAAAATACAAATTACTTTTACCCAATTACGGTTAAAATTTTAATTTTTACCTTCTATTATTTCAATTTTTCCGCCTGCGAATTTCTTTTTCTTCACATCCTTCGGATTACCGTAAATCGTAATATAGCCACCAGCAGTAACTTTGGCCTCAACTTTTTCTGTAGTGTAAATAATGGCAGAACCGCCAGCTGTAACAGTAACGTAAGCTTCGGAGGAAAATAGATCCTTTGCTTCATAAGAACCCCCGGAATTGATGTTTATATCTTGTTTTGTTGTTGTTCCTTTAGTTTTTATAACGCCACCGGAAACTGATTTAACATCAAGATTTTCCGTAGCTATCATAATATCAATTTTTCCACCTTCTTGGGTTTTAAGTTCCAATGAGGGTACTTTTATTTCAGATTCCGAATATATTTCAGCGCCTTCATTCGCGTCAATAATTGAAATATTTTTAAAATAAACAGTTACTGTAGTCGCATTTCCGTCAAAACGTTCTTCCAATTCCATGCGTATTTTTAAAACGCCGTTGTCGTTAATAGTTTTTACGTATTCAGTATTCCTTCCTTCTACAACAACTTTATTTTCATCTGAAGGAACAAGTTTTACAGTGATAAGATCATACACTTTCAATTCACTGAAATCGCCAACTTCTGTGGTTTCCTGCGAAAATGAAATGGCCGAGATACAAAGTATGACTATAAAAATCAGTTTTTTCATCTGTAATATTTATTGTTTTTTATAATCTTTTTGATGGCCTAACATTGTAAAATCCAAATGTTTCTTCACCAAATCGGCATTCTTCACTTTTACATAAACCTCATCACCCAGCTGATAGACGTTTTTGGTGCGTTGGCCAATTACTGCATATTCTTCTCTGTCAAATTCGTAGCGATCATCCTGCAAATCTTGCAAACGGACCATGCCTTCACATTTATTCGAAATGATTTCCACGTAAATTCCCCATTCGGTAACTCCGGAAATAACTCCTAAAAAGTCTTGATCCTGATGGTCCTGCATGTATTTCACCTGCATATACTTGATGCTATCGCGCTCCGCGTTCGTGGCAAGGTTTTCCATATCGCTGCTATGTCCACATTTTTCTTCGTATTCTTCTTCTTTTGCAGATTTTCCGTTGTCTAAATAATGTTGCAATAAGCGATGCACCATCACATCTGGATAACGACGAATTGGCGAAGTGAAATGTGTGTAATAATCAAACGCCAAACCATAATGGCCAATATTGTGAGTGGTGTACATTGCTTTGCTCATACTACGGATGGCAAGCGTATCTATTAAATTTTGCTCTTTTTTGCCGTGAACGTCTTTTAAAAGTTTGTTCATTGAAGTTGCCGTAGAATGGCGATCTTTCGTGTTCAGTTTATAACCGAAACGTTTGATTATATTTTCAAGTGCGGCAATCTTTTCATCATCCGGTTCGTCGTGAACGCGGTAAACGAAAGTCTTTTTTGGTTGTTGTTTTCCAATGAATTCAGCAACACTGCGGTTTGCCAAAAGCATAAATTCCTCGATCAATTTGTTGGCATCTTTACTTTCTTTGAAATAGACACCTTCTGGGTTGCTTTTTTCATCGAGGATGAATTTTACTTCCACTTTATCAAAAGAAATAGCGCCGGCTCGCATACGTTTTGTACGCAATATTTTTGCTAAGCGATCCATTTCCAAAATAGCTTCGGCAATTTCTGATTTAACCGTGTATTCTTTATCTATTATTGAAATATTAGAAGGAATAGTATGTGTTTCTTCAGTAGGATTTTCAATTATGTGCTGCGCTTCTTCATAAGCAAAACGCGCATCACTATATGTTACCGTTCTTCCAAACCATTGTTTTACTACTTCTGCTTTTTGGTTTATTTCAAATACTGCGGAAAATGTATATTTTTCTTCGTTGGGGCGAAGAGAACAAGCATTATTTGAAAGAATTTCGGGAAGCATCGGAACCACTCTATCTACCAAATAGACCGAAGTTGCACGTTCGTAAGCTTCATCATCCAGTTCATTTCCTGGTGTAAGGTAATGTGAAACGTCTGCAATGTGGATTCCTATTTCGTAGTTTCCGTTCTCCATTTTTTCAAAAGAAAGCGCATCATCAAAATCTTTTGCATCTTTTGGATCTATCGTAAAAGTTAAAACATCGCGCATATCGCGACGTTTTTTTATTTCCGAAGCTTTTATTGAAGTATCAATTTTATTGGCATAATCTTCCACTTCTTTTGGAAATTCATACGGAAGACCGTATTGGGCAAGAATGGAATGTATTTCTGTATTATGTTCTCCCGGCATTCCGAGTACTTTTATAACGCTTCCGAAAGGAGAATCGGCTTTTTCGGGCCAATCTTCCATTGCTACCAATACTTTTTCACCGTTTTTTGCACCGTTTATTTTATTCTTCGGAACAAAAATATCCGTGTACATTTTATAATCTGTAACGTCAACAAAAGCGAAGTTTTCCTGCACTTGAATGGTACCTACAAATTCAGTTCGCTTTCTTTCTATAATTTTTGTTATTTCACCTTCTGTCTTGCCTCCTTTTTTTCGTTTAAAAACGTAAACTTCAACAATGTCGCCATTTAAGGCTTTGTTCAAATTTTTGTTGCTTACATAAATATCATCCTCTAAATCCTCGACTATAATATAACCTTGGCCACGGCCTGCTATATCTACTTTTCCTGTATAATAATTTTGTGAAGGGGTAAGTATATATTTGCCACGTTCAATTTCCTGAATGGTTCCTTTAACCTGCAGATCCTTTAGTTTTTTAACTATTTGGTTTCTGCTGCTGGGATCATCCAGTTGTAGTTTTGCGGCAATCTGTTTATAATTAAATGCTTGTGAATGATCCTTCCGAAGAATGTTTAATATAGTTTGGGAAAGATTTTCAATTTTATTGTTTTTCTTTTTTCTTTTTTGTTTTGGCATAGTTTAATTTGTAATTCGCGTAAAAGTACTACTTCTTATAGCAATAGCGTGTTTACATTAGGAAAGATTTAGTACCTTAGGGAAGGTTAATGGGTTATTATGTTATTAGTTATCTGAGGGTTTCGTCTTTATAACAGTAACTCAATAACTTAATATTATACTTCAAAGAAAAGCCTAAAAATAATGTAGAATAATCAACCATTATTAAAATTATCGAATCAAAACAATGAAGCATTTTAAAACCATTGCAATATTTTCTTATCCTGCGGAATATGCAGTGCTTCAGCTTTTGTTTGACCAAGAGGAAATACGATACTTTTTTCAAAATGAAACAATGATCAGTGTTTTTCCTTTCTATTCCAACGCGATTGGCGGGATTCGGCTGCAAGTGCATTTTGACGACGTTGCGCTGGCAGAAGAAATAATTAAAAATCTGGACAATCCTTCCAATTTGAAAATAGTTTGAAATCTTATATAAAGACACAAGAACCAGGAACCAAGATTCAAGACAAAAATATTAGTCAACTTAAATATTTTAAAAAAAATCTTGGCTCTAATATCTTGGCTCTTGTTTCCTTTTTTATTGTTATCAACATATATTTATCCATCATTTCTTTTTTTGAAATTTTTAAAATAAAAAATAGTGATGATGATGGGGTGTTAATATGTACAATAACTTTTTGAAGTTTTGTTTTGAAATAAATTTATTGCCTTTTAATAATAGTTTATTAACATATATTTAAGATTTAAAAGCCTTTGCAATAATGAAATAGCATGAGTAATGAACAACTGTGTACAACGTGTTTCCATAAGTTGAAACTCACAAGTTTTTATTTAAATATTGTTTGAAAGGGAAAAAATTGTGCTCACAAGTAGCAAGCAAAAAGTGACTTAAATTTTTGGTGTTCTGTAAATTTAAAACCTATTGTAAATAATATTTACACTCGCAATTTTACTTGTCGTAATTCCGCAAACAAATATCAACAATGTTGTTAACCATATAATGAACTGACCGTTAAGAAATCGTTATCAATTGATTTTCAATAGGTATTGAACACAAACGCTGGGATAATTAAAATTCTAATTATACTTAAATAAATAGACGATGTTTTATCTTTGAAAAAAAAATACAGTTATGAAAATTTCCATCGGTAACGACCACGCAGGCACTGAGTACAAATTTGAAATCATTTCTTTTTTGGAAAAAGAAGGCTATACGGTTATTAACCACGGAACCGATTCTGAAGTAAGTGTTGATTATCCAGATTTTGTTCATCCCGTAGCTGAAGATGTTGAAAACGGAAAGGTAGATTTTGGCATCATAGTCTGCGGCAGCGGAAACGGCGCTAATATGACCGCCAACAAACATCAAAAAGTACGTTCTGCACTTTGCTGGACTAAAGAAATTACTGAGCTTGCCCGTCAACATAACGATGCAAATATTTTAAGCATTCCTGCCCGTTTCACCAGCAAACCACAAGCTTTGGAAATGGTAAAAACTTTTTTGAAAACCGAATTTGAAGGTGGTCGCCACCAAAACCGCGTTGAAAAAATAGCGTGTTCATAACCTTTTATAATGCCGCATAACCACGCACATTCCCATAACCATTCACAACCTGATTTGAAAGGAAGGAAACTTTTGCTTTCCATTCTTTTGAATATTGTTATTACCGTTGCCCAAGTAATTGGCGGTTTGATTTCAGGGAGTTTGTCTTTGCTTTCAGACGCGCTGCATAATTTTAGCGATGTGCTCTCTTTGAGCGTGAGCTATGTTGCCGATAGATATTCAAAAAAGGATGCTTCGGTTACTAAAACTTTTGGGTATAAACGTGCTGAAATAATTGCTGCTTTCGTTAATTCGGGCACCTTGATTATTGTGGCAATTTATTTGATTTACGAAGCCATTCTTCGTTTAACGAATCCACAACCAATTGAAAGCGGTTTGGTTATTTGGTTGGCTGTTTTGGGAATCGTTGTAAATGGTTTTAGCGTACTTCTTCTTTATAAAGATTCAAAAAGCAATATGAATATGCGTTCAGCCTACCTTCACTTATTTACTGATATGGCTGCATCGGTCGCTGTTTTGATTGGAGGTTTGCTGATGAAATATTTTGAATGGTTTTGGGTAGATAGCCTTTTAACTTTGTTAATTGCCCTTTATTTGATTGTTGTGGGTTATAGTTTGTTGAAAAGCTCTTATAAAGTTTTGATGCTTTTTACGCCAGATGATTTAAGTTTGGAACTTATTCACGATGCGGTTTGTAAAATTCCAGAAATAAAAAATATACACCACATGCACATTTGGCAGCTCAATGAGCAAGAAACGCATTTGGAGGCACATATAGATTTTTATGAAGACGTAACACTTTCACAATTTGATACAGTACTTACTAAGGTTGAAGAAGTACTTTTTCACGACTTCGGAATAAACCATATAACCATTCAACCCGAACACCAAAAGGACGACCCAAAAGATATAATTGTACAGGATTGATTTTTTAAGAAGAAGCTATGGAAATTGAAGTAAAGACATTTGAAGAATTAACCACACACCAATTGTACGATATTTTAAAATTGCGAAGCGAAGTTTTTGTAGTTGAGCAAGATTGCGTCTATCAAGATGTTGACGGAAAAGATGAGCGTGCCCTTCATGTTTTGGGCCGTGAAGATGGAAAACTGGTTGCGTACGCACGCTGTTTTCAGCCAGGCGATTATTTTGATGAAGCGGCCATTGGAAGAGTTGTAGTGCGCGAAAACTATAGAAAACTAGGTTATGGGCACGAAATTACAAGAGCGTCAATAAAAGCGATTAAAACAAAATATAAAGCCGATAAAATAAAGATATCGGCTCAAACTTATTTAGTTATTTTCTACGAAAGCCATGGTTTTAAAACCATTGGCGACCGCTATTTGGAAGATGGCATTAAGCACATTGCGATGGTTAAAGCTTAATGAGTTTTTTTTCCAAATTAAGATCTTTCAACATTTCATCTGTAAACTTATAATGCCCACGGCGTGTGATGATTTTGAAACGCTGGTTTCGCATTCGCGTCAACGTATCCAAAAACTGCCATTTAGATTTCAGCAATCGTGGTTTTTCAGATTTTAAACTGATTTCAAAATAGTGTTTTATACCACCACGATCCGCCACTATGTCTGGAGTGATTACCACATCACTATCCTTTTTGTGATAGGATTTTGGAGTTTCATAACCTTCCACATCAGCCTGAATGTGTTCAAAACCCCTGTTCTCTAAATAGGCTACAGATTCCTTTAGAATCTCCATATTTTCGTCTCTGTCTGATTTTATCATAATCACCAAGATACGATATTATTGATAAACAGGCGGTTAAGGTTTTGTTAACTGTCAAATTTCTTCCTGTAACGAACTGTTTTATTGAAGGGTAAATGGAGTTGGTTCAAAATGTTTTCATCATTTATATGATGGGCAATGTCCAATCCATATTTTATTTTTGAAGTATCTGCGTACACAAACGTCCCGAACAAACGATCCCAAATGGAAAACATATTTCCGAAATTACTGTCCGTCCACGGCATTTGATAATGGTGGTGAAATTTGTGCATATTCGGAGTGTCAATTACATAGCTTAGCGCTTTGTCTAATTGCTTCGGAAGGGAAATATTGGCGTGGGTGAAATAGGTGAATAGCACGCTCAAAATTCTATAAAAAAGATAGAAAGCAATCGGCATTCCCATAATTAAAACTGCAATCAAAGCAAAAGTTTCGCGAATAATAAAGTCGAAAGGATGGTGGCGAGTTCCTGTGGTTACATCCACATTTTTATCTGAATGGTGCACGGTGTGCAGCCGCCACATCCACTGTACTTTGTGAAGCAGATAATGCACAAAATACTGCGCAATTAAATCTAAAACTAGAATGGAAAGCAGTAATTCCAGCCAAATAGGTACATTAATGAGCGGAAGCAAACCAAAGTTTGAATCGCTTAACCAAAGAAATATTCCCACAGTAGCAATTCCGAAAACTACGTTTATCAACATCACAAAAACCAGCAGAATTAGATTGGTTTTTGCGTGCCGCCATTTGTTGTATTTGG
>JBBQUI010000114.1:0-8767 GCA_038212575.1 Flavobacteriales bacterium | reverse complement strand
CGACAGCAACATCACTTGCTCTTGATAAACTGTAATTCCGTAGGTTTCCTTTAAAAATTCCTCCATCGCTGGAAGGTCGTACTCAATCTCTTCCTCACCGTGTTTTCTTTTTACGAAACTCGGAATGTATTCCATCGGACCTGGACGGTACAGTGCGTTCATCGCAATCAAATCTGCAAAAACCGTTGGCTTCAGTTCCTTCATATATTTCTGCATTCCGGCAGATTCATATTGAAAAATTCCTACTGTTTCCCCTCTTTGGAAAAGCTCATATGTTTTTTCATCATCGAGCGGAAATTCATCCGGATCGAGATCAATATTATGTTTGTGCTTTACGAGTTTTACCGTGTCTTTTATTAGTGTCAAGGTTTTCAAACCGAGGAAATCCATCTTCAAAAGCCCCGCGCTTTCCACCACCGAGTTGTCAAACTGCGTAACATATAAATCTGAATCCTTTGCAGTGGCAACCGGCACGAAATCGGTAATATCACTGGGTGTAATAATTACCCCACAAGCGTGGATTCCTGTATTCCGAACGGAACCTTCGAGGATTTTTGCTTGGTTTATAGTCTGCGCTTCAAGATCATTTCCTTCGGCAAGATTTAAAAGTTCGTTCACTTTCGGAAGCTCATCGCTTCGGAAACGGCTTCGCAATTCCGCATCACTTAAACCGAAGATTTTGTTCAGTTTGGTCATATTCGGAATAAGCTTCGAGATTCTATCAGCTTCGTTCAAAGGCAAATCCAAAACCCGGGCGGTATCGCGAATGGAAGATTTTGCGGCCATTGTTCCGTAGGTGATAATCTGCGCCACTTGATTGCTTCCGTATTTATTAATTACGTAATCCATTACCTTACTTCGCCCTTCATCATCAAAATCGATATCAATATCGGGCATACTCACACGGTCCGGATTTAGGAAACGCTCAAAAAGCAGATCGTACTTGATGGGGCAGATATTTGTAATTCCCAAGCAATAAGCCACCGCACTTCCCGCAGCGGAACCACGTCCCGGTCCAACGGAAACGTCCATTTTTCGGGCTTCAGCAATAAAATCCTGTACAATCAAAAAGTATCCGGGATAGCCCGTGTTGGCAATTACCGAAAGCTCAAAGTCAAGACGTTGTTTTATTTCTTTTACCCTTTTGGAAGCGCCCTCGGGAATTTCAGAATCCGTCAGCGCTTCATAGGAAACTTCTATCAATTCTGGATAACGCCTTTTGGCACCTTCGTACGTTAAATAACGCAAATAGGCATTTTCGCCACGTTTGCCCCCATCTATATCTTCAGATTTCAAAAATTCTTGTGGAATGCCGAAATTGGGAAGCAAAACATCGCGATGCAAAGAGAAAGGTTGAATTTTTGAAACTACTTCCTCAATATTCAAGATTGCTTCGGGAAGATCTTTGAACAGCAACTTCATTTCGTCCTGCCCCTTAAAATAATATTCTTGGTTTGGCAATCCGTAACGATAGCCGCGGCCACGGCCGATTGGCGTTGCCTGTTTTTCGCCATCCTTAACGCAGAGCAAAATATCGTGGGCGTTGGCGTCTTCTTTCTTTATATAATAGGTATTGTTGCAGGCAACGAGTTTTACGTTATTGCGCTTCGCCATTTCAATTAATACAGCATTCACGCGCTTTTCGTCTTCTTGATCGTGGCGCATAACTTCCACATAAAGGTCTCCGCCAAACATTTCTTTCCACCAAAGCAATGCTTCCTCAGCCTGGTTTTCGCCGATATTCAAAATTTTTCCGGGCACTTCGCCATAAAGACTTCCCGTTAAAACAATGATGTCTTCCTTGTATTTTTCAACTATATTTTTATCAATCCGGGGAACATAATAAAATCCTTCGGTGTAAGCGATGGAGGCCATTTTCGCCAAATTGTGATAGCCATTTTTATTTTTGGCAAGCAATACGATTTGATAACCGTTGTCTTTGTGAGTTTTGTTGAGATGGTCTTCGCAAACAAAAAATTCGCAACCCACAATTGCTTTTAATGGTTTTGCTGAAGTTTCTTCTTCTTCATTTTTGGGTAAATCTGCGAGGGATTTGTTGTAATTACTTACCGCCTGCACAAAATGGAACGCGCCCATCATATTCCCCGTATCGGTTATCGACACTGCCGTCATATTATTTTCAACCGCAGCATTTACCAAATCCAAAGTGCTGGATGTGGATTGTAAAATCGAAAATTGCGAATGGTTGTGAAGGTGAACAAACGGAGCATCTTCAAGCGTGGCAATATTTTCTTTTATTTCTTCGGAAGAGATTTCTTCGTTTTCCGAACCGGCCTGCATTTGCTTTCGGATTTTGTCCGAAGCCTTTTTAAGATTTATATGCTCAAGCCCAATTAATTCAATTGTCTGCGGATTTTCTTCGGAGAAATTTTCAAAATAATCCGGCTGAACGTCCAATTCTTCCTTAGTAAAAATCTGACGCCGTACCAATTCGAGGAAACAACGCGTGGTTGCTTCAACATCTGCCGTTGCGTTGTGTGCTTCGGCAAAAGGTTCACTAAAAAGAAATTCGTGAAGTTCCGTTAACGTTGGCAGTTTGAACTTTCCGCCGCGACCGCCGGGAATTTGGCAAAGTTGTGCAGTGGTTTCGGTACAAGTATCCAAAATCCGAAGTTTGGGAAGCGGATTATCTATTCCCAATCGGAAAAATTCCGCGCCCATAATATTTATATCGAACTCTACATTTTGACCAATGATGAATTTGGTCTTTTCCAACGACGCGATAAATCGCGTCGCTACATCAGCCAATTGGAGACCTTCATTCTGTGCCAATTCTGTAGAAATTCCATGAATCTTTTCAGCATCAAATGGAATATTGAAACCTTCGGGTTGAACCAAATAATCCTGATGCTCGATTAAATTCCCCATTGCATCGTGCAACTGCCAAGCAATCTGGATACAGCGCGGCCAGTTATCGCTATCGCTTATGGGAGCATTGTAGCGTTTGGGAAGGCCTGTTGTTTCTGTATCGAAGATTAAATACATTGGGAATGAGGATTTTAGATTTACGATTGCCGATTTTAGATTTTGAATGTGTCACCCTGAGCGCAGTCGAAGGGTTGAACTAAGGAAGTAAAAATAGAAAAACCTCTCGCTTTTGGGAAGTAAAATTATCACGAGTTGTTCACAATAAAAAACCGCCTTTGGAAAATTCCAAAGACGGTTTCATTCTTCTTTTTCAAAATATTAAGCGACTATTGCCTCAAAATTTTTGGCACTTTGCCACGCAGTTTTTATTGTGTCACGTTGGCTAGTCAAAATTTGCTGAGTTGTGGGCGGCAATGTAGTGTCTTTAATTACTTCATTGTACTCTTCAACGGTAGCTTTTTCACCTTTTTGAACTTCTTCTAAAATGGTTTCTTCATTATTTGAAGAAAACGCAGTTTCAATGTCTATCCAAGTTCTATGCATCGCACCAGTTGTGCTTCCACCTTTTTCAGGAGTTTCGCCATAGTTTTTAATTTCGGTTTTTAATTCGTGACCAAAATCATATCGTTTTTGAGCTTGATCGTTAAAGAATTGCTTCAATTTTGTGTTATCCACTTTTTCAGCTGCTTTTTTATAACCCTTCTCGGCGTCATAATTTTTCTCTAACAGTTCGTTTAATTTGTTACTCATTTTTTCAGTATACTTCATCATCTTTCATTTTAAATTACACAGTTGTTTTTTCATCTTCATAATCATTCCTCTAATAAAGACAACTGTTCAACTTCATTCGGATATATCTTAATATAGCATGAATAAAGGGCTTTCAACGAATTATTAACCTAAGCTTAGTACAAATTAACAATGTTTAACCTTTGAAGTGGGTTTTGCGAAAAAGTATTAATTAATAAGCAACATCAAACTGACCTTCGGTTATTTCGGTTCTGTTTGTTAAAAAAGAAAATGTGCCTTTAATTGTTTTGTTGGCGATGTCGTGCTCAAGAATGTTTATTGTGCCTTCCGCAGTGGTTTCTGGCCCATTGGCGTCTTGATATTTTGCGCTAAAACCACCCCGAGGCAAAGTATATTCGCCAGGCTCCACGTTTGATGTAACGGAAATTACTATCGTGGCATTGGCCGTGTTACCGGATGTTATAATTGTATTGCCAGTGTCGCGGGAAGAAACAACTATTGGCAAAAAAGGATTGCCATCAACTTTGGCACTGAAGGTTCCAGCATTTGAAGGGTCCGGAATATCTCCGCCTGAATAAGAAACATTAAAAAGTGTTCCTCTTGAAACATATATAGTATCAATTCCCGGAAGAAATGCGTTAAAATTAAAAATTCCCGAAAGTGTTTTGTTGTTTTCGTTTAATTCTGAAATAGTTACTGCTCCTTCCCCATTAGGATTCGTAGTATAAATGTTTCCGCCCATATCCTCATAAACAGCAAAATTTGGAAACCCTTCACCAATAGCAAAATTACCTTCAGCTAAACGAGAAATGTGCAGCGTCAAGGATTCATTATCTGTAAAACCCTGAATTGTTACACTTCCATCTTCATTCAAAGCTGCGCGTGCATCTGTTGAAATGTAAAGCCTATCATCCACTTTTGCCTGCAAGGCAACTTCATTTACTTGTTTATCTTCGCAAGAAATAAGGGATAAAGCACCTAAAAGTAAAAACACAAAATTTTTCATAAGTAAGTAGGTATTTAGGGATTTTGACAAATGTAAAATAAAAACTTTAATTGGTTGAATTTCAAAAAGAAAATATACTATCTTTGCCGTCCTTAATTATAACCGGGGTCGGGAACCCCAAAAATTAATTTAAACATGCCTGTAAAAATCAGACTACAAAGACACGGGAAGAAAGGTAAGCCTTATTTCTGGATTATCGCGGCTGATAGCCGTAGCAAAAGAGATGGTAAATTTCTTGAAAAATTAGGATTTTACAATCCAACAACCAACCCAGCACAGATTGACCTTAATGTGGACAGCGCTGTAAAATGGCTTCAAAATGGAGCTCAGCCTACAGATACTGCCCGTGCTATTCTTTCTTACAAAGGAGCTTTAATGAAAAACCACCTTGCTGGTGGTGTTCGTAAAGGTGCTTTGACCGAAGAACAAGCTGAAGCAAAATTCAACGAGTGGTTAGAATCTAAAAAAGGTACTATCGATCACAAAAAAGCAACACTTTCTGATGCACAACAAAAAGCAAAAGCAGAAGCTATTGCTGCTGAAAAAGCCGTAAACGAAAAACGTGCTGCTGATGCCGCTGCCGCTACTGCTCCTGCAGAAGAAGTAACTGAAGAAGTTGAAGCAACTGCTGAAACAGAAGAAGCTCCATCCTCTGCTGAAACTACGGACGACACGACTGAAACTGAAGCACAAGCTGAAGAAACTACCGAGGCTCCTGCTGAAGAAGTTAAGGAAGAGGAAGCTCCAGCTGCTGAAGTTACGGAAGACGAACCTTCCTCCGCTGAAGCTACGGAAGACGAAGGAAAAAAAGCATAAATTTTATAACGATGCAAAAGGAGAACTGCTTCTACTTGGGCAAAATCGTTAAGAAATATAGCTTTAAGGGGGAACTGCTAATAAAATTAGATACAGACGAACCCGGACTTTTTACTGAAATGGAATCGGTTTTTGTGGAACAACGCAAAAACCTGATTCCATTTTTTATTGAAGAAAGCTCACTGCACAAAAGCGAATTGCTTCGCGTGCGTTTTGAAGATGTAAAAAACGAAGAAGAAGCAAATGCTTTGATCGGCGCACATCTTTACCTTCCTTTGGAATTTCTTCCGAAACTTACTGGCAATAAATTCTACTACCACGAAATCATTGGCTTTACCGCTGAAGACGAGTCTTTCGGAAAAATTGGTAAAATTACCGGTGTAAACGATACCACTTCACAAGCTTTATTTGAAATAGATCGAGACGGGAAACAAATTTTGATACCGATGATCGACCATTTTATTAAAAAAGTAGATCGTGAAAACAAAACTATTCTTTTGAACGTACCGGAAGGGTTGATTGAAATGTATCTTTGAAAAGGTTGCAAGTTTCAAGTTCCAAATAACTTCCAAAAATCCAAATTCCAAAAATCGGCAATCTAAAATCGTAAATCTAAAATCCCTTGAAGCCCTTTAAACTCAAACAATTCACTGTTGAACAAGACCGCTGTGCAATGAAAATCGGCACGGATGGCGTGTTGCTCGGGGCTTGGGTTTCTGTAAAAAATAAACCATTTTCAATTCTGGATATTGGCGCGGGTACGGGAATCATCGCTTTGCAATTGGCCCAAAGAAGCAATGCCGAAATGGTCGATGCCATCGAAATTGATGAAAACGCATACGAACAGTGTGTGGATAATTTCGAGAATTCTCCGTGGGGCGACAGACTGTTTTGCTATCACGCTTCACTTGAGGAATTTGTGGAAGAGATTGAAGAGAAATACGACATCATCATTTCAAACCCCCCATTTTATTCCGAAGATTATAAAACTTCCAACGAATCTCGTGATGTTGCACGCTTCAGCGATGCGCTTCCATTTGATGAGTTGATTGAAAGCGCTTCGCAATTACTTTCCGACGAAGGGATTTTCGCAGTTATCATTCCGCGGAAAGAAGAAGAAAATTTCATAAAGATGGCTTCGGAAGTAAATCTGTTTCCAAACAGAATTTGCCGGGTTCGTGGCAATGAAACTTCCGAGGAAAAAAGAAGTATGCTGGAGTTTTCTTTTGAAAAGATTTCCCCAAAAATTGAAAACCTTACCATTGAAAATTCACGACACGATTATACCGAAGATTACAAAAATCTGGTGCAGGATTTTTATCTTAAAATGTAGGTCTTTAAGCTTGTGATTTCTACATTTGTATTCCTTTAAATTATTTATAGATGAAACCAGATTTATTTGAAGCTCCCGATTATTATAATCTTGACGAATTACTTTCCGACGAACACAAATTGGTACGCCAAGCCGCCCGCGATTGGGTGAAGCGCGACGTATCGCCCATTATAGAGGAATACGCCCAAAAGGCAGAATTTCCAGAACAGATTATTAAAGGTCTTGCTGAGATTGGTGCTTTTGGCCCCTACATTCCCGAAGAATACGGTGGTGCTGGGCTCGACCAAATTTCATACGGTTTAATTATGCAGGAAATTGAGCGTGGCGATAGCGGCGTTCGCAGTACTGCTTCTGTGCAGTCTTCATTGGTTATGTATCCAATTTGGAAATATGGCAACGAAGAGCAGCGCAAAAAATATTTACCAAAACTCGCTTCCGGCGAATGGATGGGCTGTTTCGGTTTGACTGAACCAGACCACGGAAGTAATCCCGCCGGAATGACCACTAACTTTAAAGACAAAGGCGACCATTATCTTTTAAACGGCGCCAAAATGTGGATCAGCAACGCTCCTTTCGCACAAGTTGCCGTAGTTTGGGCAAAAAACGAAGAAGGAAGAATCCACGGTTTAATCGTGGAACGTGGGATGGAAGGTTTTTCAACGCCCGAAACACACAACAAATGGTCGCTCCGTGCTTCGGCCACGGGCGAACTTATTTTTGAAAATGTAAAAATTCCGAAAGAAAACTTACTTCCAAACAAATCAGGATTGGGAGCGCCGCTTGGCTGTCTTGATTCCGCACGTTACGGAATTGCTTGGGGCGCAATTGGCGCTGCGATGGATTGTTATGACACCGCGCTTCGTTATTCCAAGGAAAGAATGCAATTTGGAAAACCCATTGGGCAATTCCAACTTCAGCAGAAAAAACTCGCCGAAATGATTACCGAAATCACCAAAGCACAATTACTGGCTTGGCGTTTGGGCGTAATGCGAAATGCAGGAACCGCAAACAGCGCACAGATTTCGATGGCGAAAAGAAATAATGTAGATATGGCTATTAACATCGCGCGCGAAGCTCGACAGATTCTCGGTGGAATGGGAATTACCGGAGAGTACAGCATTATGCGCCACTCTATGAACCTTGAAAGTGTTATTACTTACGAAGGAACACACGACATTCATTTGTTGATTACAGGACTTGATATTACTGGGCTGAACGCTTTTCAATAAAAAGAGCACCCTTTTGTGAAACCACGAATACACGAATATTTTATAGTATATTCGTGTATTCGTGGTTTTTAATTTTTGATAATGTCCTCTTTCAAAAGAATTTCCAGAGCTTACCAATCTGCCCGTCGGATTTCTTTTAATGATTCTTCAAAATTTATAATTTTCAGTGATTGCCATCGGGGCGACAACAGTTTCGCAGATGGTTTTGCAAACAATAGAAACATCTACTTCCACGCTTTACAGGAATATTACAAAAATGGTTTTACCTATTGCGAGTTAGGCGATGGCGATGAGCTGTGGGAAAACCTCTTTTTCAATGATATTTTTGAAGCCCACCAAAATGTGTATGAAATAATGAAGCTTTTTTATGCAGAAAACAGGCTTTACAGATTAGTCGGAAACCATGATATGGTCTATATGAACCAAAAATTTGTAGAGAAAACACTCTTTACTTACTTTGATAAAATAACAGGGAAAGACGCTCCATTGTTCCCAGGAATTGAGTTTACCGAAGGCCTTATTTTGGAACACGATGAAACCGGACAGGAAATTTTCATGATGCACGGCCACCAAGCAGATTGGATGAATTATGTGGGTTGGAAATTCAATAGATTCATGGTTCGCGTACTGTGGCGGCAATTACAGATTTTTGGCATTGGCGATCCCACAAGTCCAGCAAAAAATTACAAAGAACTCATAAAAGTTGAAAGAAGAACCAAACGCTGGATTGTTGAAAATAAAAAC
>JBBQUI010000113.1:0-8791 GCA_038212575.1 Flavobacteriales bacterium | reverse complement strand
CAGGCAATGAAAACTCATCAAAACCAATTCCGCTTGGATCAATCCCTAAACTTGAATCGCCACAAATTATAATTGCATTTACACAATCATTAGGATTTTGGGATAATCCTAGCATTGAAAACCCGAGAAAAATAATTAGTAATTTTAATTTCATTCAGAATTATTTACGGGTAAAAGAACAACTTATTTTTTACATACAGGAATTAATTCCCCTTTTGGCAATCTGTATCTTTCTACCTCTTCAGAAGAGATAACATTTGTGTAATCTACGGCTTCTATTTTAAAACCAATGCTTTCAAGTTTAGTAAAATAATCCATCCCATAAACCCGAACGTGATCATACTGTCCAAATATTTTTGCTCGTTCTTTCGGGTCGGTAATGTTGTTGTCTTCAAAAGTTTTTTCTAAACCTGCTTTGTAGGGAACCTGTAGAATCGCCGTTCCGCCAGGCGCTAAAACACGATAAATTTCCTGCATAGCTTTTTTATCGTCCGGAATGTGTTCCAAAACGTGGTTGCAGATTATAAAATCAAATTCATTATTCTGAAACGGTAGATCGCAAATATCCGCTTTCACATCAGCAATCGGCGAATTGAGGTCGGTTGTGGTATAATCCAGATTTTTCATTTTCCGAAATTTCTTATAAAATGCCTGCTCGGGTGCAAAGTGAAGCACTTTCAAATTTTCAGTAAAGAAACCTGTTTCGTTTTTAAGATAAAGCCAAAAAAGTCTGTGCCTTTCCAAGGAAAGCGTTCCGGGGGAAAGTACATTTTCACGCACAATTTCATAACCGTACGGAAGAAACTTTCTGTACGATTTGCCATCAATTGGGTCTGTATATTTATTCCCTTTCAGAAAAAAAGCAAGAATTGGGCGACCGATGATGCTCAATCTTATGAGCAACGGACGTGGAATGGTATTTAGGATTCTTTTGAACAATAGTTTCGGGTTGTTACACGGAGTTTCACAGAGGTTTCGCCGAGTTTCACGGAGAGTTTATAAATCGTTTCAGACCGTTTTTTAATAAAATGGTATGAAAATTAAATAGAAGGCCAAGTAGATAATTCCCCAATTTCAAATAGGTCAAAACTTGAGCGGAATGTACCTCCGTGAAACATTCTACGGTTTTTATTTCTATAACCACCTTATTTTCGACCAATAAATCAATCCTATAACAGTGATCCAGTTTTATGTCTTTATAAATTATGGGAACCGGTTTTTCTTTTTCAACAATTAAGTCTTTGGAACGCAATTCAAATAATAAACATTCTTGATAAGCGGATTCCAAAAGACCAGGACCAAGGTTGCGATGAACCTCAATAGCCGAACCTATTATTATATCTGTTAATTTATTATCCATTACTCTGCGTAACTCTGTGGCTCTCCGTGCATCTCTGCGTTATAACTTCTTCAGTTAATCCGAAACTCTTTTTCCTCATCGCTCTCAATGCCCAACGCTTCATAAACAAAATCAAAAGTAGAAAGCAATTCAGGTTTTCCGTTTACCAAAGCAATGTTGTGCTCAAAATGTGCGCTGGGTTGCCCGTCTTGGGTTACAATAGTCCAACCGTCTTTCAGTTGTTTCACATTATACGTTCCCATATTTATCATCGGTTCCAAAGCAATGGTCATTCCTTCAATAAATTTTTTGCCCCTTCCGCGACGCCCGTAGTTTGGCATTTCAGGGTCTTCGTGCATTTTTGTTCCTAAACCGTGACCTACGAGTTCGCGCACAACGCCATAACCTTGCGCTTCACAATATTCCTGAATGGCAAACCCAACATCGCCCACGCGATTGCCAGCTTTAAACTCGCGGATACCGATATAAAGTGACTCTTTCGTAATTTTCAGCAATTTTTTCAATTCGGAAGAAATTTCGCCAACTTCAAAAGTATAGGCGTGGTCACCGTAAAATCCGTTTTTGATGGCACCGCAATCTATGGCAACAATATCGCCTTCTTTCAATGGAATATCATTCGGTAAACCGTGAACTACTGCTTCATTTACACTCGTAAGTAGGGTAGAAGGGCAGTCATATAATCCCAAAAATCCTGGAATAGCGTCTTGGCTTCTGATGTAATCTTCCGCCATTTTATTAAGCTGATTGGTAGTAACGCCCGGTTTTACTTCCTTTGCAAGCATTCCTAAAGTGCGGGAGACTACCAGAGCACTTTCACGCATCAATTCAATTTCTTCTCTTGTTTTTGGAATTATCATAATGCTATTTTAAAAAGGAGAAAAGTCCTTTTTTCTGGGTTTTATTTTTTGTGGGAGTAGGTTCGCCGATGAGTTGCTGATATATTTCGCCCCAACTTTTCAGGCCGCCAATGTTGCGGTCGTCTATAAAAACGTCTGCGTGAATTTTTCGGCTGTAAGAACTGTCAAATTCTTCTTCGGGGAAACTTCGGTTTACGGCATAAAAAACGATACCATTTTCTTTACAGAATTTTACGGCATCTTCCAAAGGGCGCCCTTTCCGATAAGTCCACAAAATCAATCTATGGCCTTCGTCCTGGAGTTTTTTAAGTGTTTCAAAAGCAAAAATAATGGGCCGGCCAATGCTCGGATATTCATCTTCAACGATGGTTCCATCAAAATCTACTGCAATTGTTAAGGTATCTCTGATCATTTTCAAATTTCAAACCGCAAAATTACAAAGAATTATACCATTGCTAAAGTTTTATTCGGCGTAAGCGTGTTTGTATTCCTTTCCGCTTAAAATGGCTAGCATATCTTTTTCAAGACTTTCAATAGGGTATTCAACGATTCGGCCTAATTCTTTTCCGTTTTTGTTGAAAATAATAGTAGGTACGTGGGTGATGTTTTTTCCCTCCTCAAAACCTTGTGGGGTTGTTTTTTCTTCTGAAACGGTAATTAAAGTAAGTTTTGACTCATCAAAACCTGCATCGTCCAAAATTTTATAAAAATGAGGCGTTTCGCGTTGACTGTCTTCACACCAAGTACCCATAAAAACAGTTATTGTTACATCTTTTAATAGCGGTTTCAGCTTTGCTACGGTTTCAGAATCTACTTTATAATCTTCATAACCAGTATTGAACCAATCTTTAAACGCATCCATTTGAAAACCTTTTCGGTTGGCTTTTCCCAAGAGCATAACAGAATCTTCGTAAGGCACCGTGTCGTTTATTTTCTCTTTTGAATTCTCTGAAATCATTTCTTCTGAATTGTTTTCAACCATTTTATTTTTTTCTTTTGAAGAATTGCAGGCAACCAAAAGCGTTGCAGATAGTATGATAAATAGCTTTTTCATATAATTTTAAATTAAGGATTTCTGTGTCATTATTTCAGGCTTTTCAATCCCCATTAAATGAAGAATTGTGAGGGCCACATCTCCCAATATTCCGTTTTTTACAGCTTTGATTTCTTCATCAACAATAATAATTGGAACAGGATTGGTAGTGTGCGCCGTATTTGGCGAGCCATCCGGATTGCGCATCGTTTCGCAATTACCGTGGTCTGCAATTATAATTGTGGCGTAATGGCTTTCCAAGGCTTGTTCCACAATTGCCTTTGTGCATTTGTCCACAGTTTCACAAGCTTTTATGGCAGCTTCAAAAACGCCGGTGTGGCCAACCATATCTGGGTTTGCAAAATTTAAACAGATGAAATCTGCCGTTTCGTTTTCAATCTCGGGAAGTATCATATCCCGAAGTTCATAAGCGCTCATTTCGGGTTTTAAATCGTAAGTTGCCACAGTGGGCGAGGGGCAAAGAATTCGTTTTTCGCCTTCAAAAGGAATTTCTCTTCCGCCGGAAAAGAAAAATGTAACATGTGGATATTTCTCAGTTTCGGCGATTCTGATTTGTTTCTTTCCGTTCTTTTCCAATACTTCGCCCAAGGTGTCGTGCAAGTTTTCCTTATTGTAAACAACGTGGATATTTCCGAAGGAATTATCATAATTTGTGAGTGTTACGAAATACAATGGAATCGTTGTCATCCCAAAAGTTTCGTGATTTTTTTGTGTTAAAACTTCGGTGAGCTGTCGGCCGCGATCGGTTCTAAAATTAAAGAGAATTACAACATCATCCTTTTCAATGGTTGCGACCGGTTTTCCTTCGGAATTTGTCATAACAATTGGCTCGATGAATTCATCGGTAATTCCTTCGGCATAACTTTCTTCAATACTTTTTAAAGCGTCGTGTGAAGGTTTTCCTATTCCGAAGCATAAAAGATCATAGGTTTTTTTCACCCGCTCCCAGCGTTTGTCGCGGTCCATGGCGTAATAGCGACCAATAATTGAAGCTAATTTTCCGCCAGTCTTTGCCAAATGGTTTTCCAGTTCAGCAATAAAATTTTTCCCAGAATGTGGATCCACATCACGACCATCCGTAAAAGCGTGGACGAAAATATTTTTTAAGCCTTCATTTTGCGCTGCTGTGAGCAAACCTTTTAAATGGTCAATGTGCGAATGAACGCCACCATTGGAAACGAGGCCCAAAAAGTGTACGTTTTTGTTATGGCTTTTTGCGTATTCAAATGCTTTTTGCAATTCGGGTTCGTTGCTCAACGTGCCTTTTTCAACCGCCATATTTATTTTGGCTAAGTCTTGATAAATTATGCGCCCCGCACCTAAATTCATATGGCCGACCTCGCTATTGCCCATCTGGCCGGGCGGTAACCCCACGTTCATTCCGTCTGTAAGTAATTGTGCGTGAGGATATTTTTTATAAAGGGAATCTATAAAAGGAGTGTTAGCCTGAGCGATGGCGGAAACTGAAGGATCTTGCGTAATCCCCCAACCATCAAGAATCATTAAAAGGACTTTTTTATTCATTGTGCAAAGATAAGTCGATAAGTTGATGAGTCTATGAGTTTAGATGGTTAATGCATTCCCATTTTCATCACATATTTCTAATTTTAAAGCAATTTTGGATTGATATCCAAAATATTCTCATTCAAATATTTTGAAACGAAAGCTTCTGAAAAATGCTCGTTACCCATTATTTTTTCTTCGGAAAGCATTTTTTTTACGTCGATTTTTTCTTTGTATTCTTTCAACATTGGGATGGAAACTGGGGCGTAACTAAAATGCCACGGTTCATATTTAAAACCCTTTCGGTTACCATTGTCTGTATAAACTTCGTAAAATTCAAATGTTGAAGCGTTCTCATTTAGCCACATTTTAAGTTTGCAAAAAGGGCCTGTTCCATGAAAATTTTCTGGCATCAACACATTAGCGGGACGTGGCGCGTTGGCGTCAATTATATCGATATCGGTTCCCCAATGGTGGCGTGAAGTGCCGGGAATGGTAGAATATTCTATTATTTTTTCGATTGCCTTTTTTGGCGAAAGCCCTTCGGAAGTAAATTTTTTATACTTCCCTTCAAAAATTTCTTTCTGTCGCTGAAAGCTTCGGTAAGCAGAAACCACTTCTATGTTTATGTTTTCCTTTGCCGCTGCTGCTTTCATTCGGTTGAATGCTTCCTTTGCGGTTTTGTTCATTTTAGAAGTGTAACTATCACCTACAATATCTGGGTTTCCTTTGCCTATCAATTGGTTTCGGGTAAATTCTTCTGAAAAACTGTTGAAAGAAAACTGAGGAAATATTGCCAGACTTAAGCCAACAAGGCCAGAAATTTTAATAAATTCGTTGCGCTTCATTATGTGATTTAGTGAAGATTTAAAATTACCATTATTTTGAAAGATAACGCCATTTCCATCCGCATTATTGAAAAGAATGACATTTTTAGTATTGTTCCACTGTTACAAAAACTGGGAAATTTTTCTGTTTCCGAAACGCTTTTAAAAGAACGTTTGCAGGAAATGGTACAACAGAATTATGAATGCCTTGGCGTTTTTGACAATGAAAAGTTGATAGGCACTTGTGGATTATGGTTCCAAACCCGCCATTACTCTGGCAAAAGTGTGGAAATGGACCACGTTATTATCGATGATGAATACAGAAGTCACGGAATTGGTAAAATGCTGATTGAATTTATAAGTGATTATGCCAACAAAAAATCCTGCAATTGGGTAGAACTAAATAGCTATGTACACAATTTTCCTTCCCATAAATTCTTTTATAATCAAGGTTTTGTGGCGAAGGGATATCATTTTGTGAAGGAGCTTAAAAAGACTTAAGACCGCTGCGCTGAAAGACTTAAGATGTAAGACCCATTCTGGTTATAAATTTGAGAACTCCGTTCCGGTTTCCACTTCATAGGGCTCTTTATCCTTTTCAAAAACACGGGCTTTGAACTTGCCTTTTAAAATAATTTCTTCACCATTTACACGCAACCAACTTCCTTCGCGTAAACCAATTACTGGAACGGTATTTTGAGTATGAAATTCTGCAATACGCGTTTCGCGTGTTTCACCCATATGTTTACTGTTTGGTTCTGGGTCCAAATAATGCGGGTTGAGGTTGAAGGGAATTACGCCCAAAGTTTTAAACGAAGGCGGATAAACAATCGGCATGTCATTGGTGGTTTGCATAGAAACGCCACAAATATTGCTGCCGGCACTTGTGCCCATATATGGCAAACCGTTGAAGATGGCTTCGCGAAGCGGTTGCATAAGTTCCAAACGATAGAGTGCGCTTACTAAAACAAAAGTGTTGCCGCCACCCGTAAATGCTCCTTTTGCGTTTTTTAATGCTTCCAAAGGATTGCTGAAAGTATGCAGACCAATAAGCTTTTTACCGATTTTATTGAAACCCTTTGCGGCTTTTTCAGTGTATTCATCGTGGCTGATACCACCGGGTCGGGCGTAGGGGATGAAGATTACTTCTTCGGTATCATTAAATAGTTTGGCCATTTCATCCGTGAGATAATCCAAATATTCCCCGCCGTAAACAGTGCTGGTGCTTGCTATTATTAGGTTTTTCATAATTTTTCCCGCGAAGGCGGGAATCTTTTTAGTTGTTGACTTGTTTTTTAGAAATGTAAATTTAACTATTGAAAGTGGAAACTTTAAGTTTTCACTAACAAAACAAAACCGTATTTTTAGTGAATGACAAAAAAAATACTTCTCCTTTTATTTATAATTGCTTCTCCCACGCTTTTGGCGCAGGAAATAGAACGCACCAAAGTGGCGGGAAAAATTCATGTACCCAATGGTGATGACCCTGAGGGCATCAACGTTTATAACGTTTCTTCACAAAAAGGAATCGTAACAAATCCTGACGGAACCTTCGAGATTGAAATAGTAGAAAACGACCGCATACAGATAACCGCCCTACAATACCAATCATTCACCGTTGTCATAGATAAAGGCATTGTAGCACAAAAACGGATGAACATTATTATGAACCCATCCATCAACCAATTGGATGAAGTAGTGGTTCGACCCTATGATCTTTCGGGCAATATAAATGTGGACGTAAAGAAAATACAAACATATACTGTTAATAAAGATTGGGATCTTAGCTATGAAAATCTGGAATACGGCTACCAGTTTGAACAGGACGATAAATCAAAAATAGCAGGAAACGCTGCAGAGGAAGCACTTCATGGCAATGCACTTACCAACGGAGCAAATATTTTAGGCATCTTGGCTGGGGCTGTAAGTTTGCTGCTTCCCAAAAAAGACAAAAGCACGCCGGCCGAAAAGCTGGAAACAGGTAACGCTTTGAACAATAATCTGCAGCAACGTTTCAGCAGAAACTTTATAGCTTCTACGTTTTATATTCCAGAGGAAAAATCGGTAGATTTTCTTTATTTTGCACAAGAAAATGGAATGGAACAACGCTTGCTGAAACCTGAAAACGAAATGGAACTAATGGAATTTCTTTTGAAACAAAGCAAGGAATATAAAGAACGCAGTGAGTAAAAAAGGACTATATATTTTACTGTTTTGCTTTTTTGCAAGTCTTCAAATTACTGCACAGGAAAAATCATTGCAGGGAAAAATTACCAATGATGCCGATATAGAAGGCATTCACGTGCTCAATACCTCTTCACGATATAATACCATTACAAATGAAAACGGACATTTTTCCATAGATGTTAAACCACAGGACACGCTCATTTTTTCTTCCATAAAATATATGCCCGAAAAAGTGGTGGTTACCGATGCTATTTTTGAAAAAGGAGTCATCACCGTGAAACTCACCGAACTTGTAAACGAACTGGATGAAGTTTTTTTAGAACCAGACCTTTCCGGAAACATCGCGGCAGACCTTAAAAAAATTAAAACTGAAAAACCCATCAATTTTGATGATGTCGGAATTCCGGGTTTTAAAGGCAAACCCGAAGAAAAAATTGTGCCTATGTATTTTGCGGTAACTCCGTTGAGCGTCAATTTGGAAGCATTGTACAAACATATTTCCGGTTATTATAAAGAACTGAAAATCCGGAGAAAGTGGGAATATGAAAATAATGCCGTAGCCCAGATACTAAATTATTATACCCTTCCATTTTTCACCACCACATACGGTATTCCCGAAAATAGGGTTTATGATTTCCTGCTTTTCTGTGCCGAAACCACTCAAATAGAAAACGATTTTAAAAAGGAACATTACGGAAGTGTTCTGCTCGTTTTTGAAGAAAAAGGGAAACTTTATGCCAGCCGTCTTTCCGAAGAAAATAAAAAATGAAAATTTGTAACATCCTAAACCCTAAACCGTCTAATGTTTCATTAGCCTCTTTTTTTAATATGAAGTTTTTTAGAATTTTCCTTTTATTGTTAGTATTTCCAATGATTTCGGCCGCTCCGGTCCATAAATTTTATGTGAGCATCACTAAGATAGAATACGTAAAAGAAAAAAATTCACTTCAAATAATCACCAAGATTTTTATTGACGATATTGAAGATGCACTGCAACAGCGTT
>JBBQUI010000112.1:0-8934 GCA_038212575.1 Flavobacteriales bacterium | reverse complement strand
ACTCCTGTGTATGCAACTGACACTTGTTCATTACTCTCTTTTAGTCCTTAAAGTTCGATTGCAATTTGCAAACTTGTATTTTGAAATCTCATTGTTCCTTCGCAATCATTTTAATAGGATGCCTATTTATTCAAAATATGCTTTTTAACTATAGTTCCTAAATCTTTCTCCGAAAACCAGATGTCCTCGGGATGAAGATGAAGAACAGGGGCTTGTTCGCATTTATTATTACAATCCATTTGCTCGACTTCAACTTTATTTTTTAGCTTATATTTTTTTATATAATAATCTAAAAGCTTCCCCTTTTTCTTTCGGCAGTTTGCTCCGTCACATCTGTAAATAATGGGTTTATTATTTTTAGAATCGTTCATAGAATAGTTGTTGATGATATTTGTGAGTTCGATGTTTAATTTTTTGACAAGGTGTTAGTTGGTTGTTTGGTTTTTGGTCTTAAAAAAACTACTAACACAACCAATAATACAATTGTAATAATACCTCCGTACAAAAAGTTTTGGTCTGGGAATGTAGTTCCCAAAAATCCTGCAAGTGGGTATGCAAATGCCCACCAAAGATGTGAAAATGCAAAATGTGATCCATAAACTTTTCCTTGTTCTTCAATTGGGACGGTTTCGCCAATAAGGGTTTCAGAAGGGATTTCCGCGAGACTTTGTCCGAGACCTGCTACAATCCACACTAAAAATAGCATCGAAAAATTGAGATAATTGGCAGCGCTGATGGCGATTCCTAAAATTAAAGCGCCCAATATAAGCGAAATACGTCTTGATTTTGATTTGTCAACTGCTCCAGAAACGAATGCAGCAATGGTGGCACCAATGGCAAAGGCTGCCATTATGATTCCATAATCTCTATCGGTAAGTTGAAGGCCTCCTTTAACCAGAACAATTGTGTTTACCAAAATCATTGCACCTGCAACCGCAGATACCAATTCAATAAGAAGTGCAAACCGGACATATTGATTTGAAAACAACAAGCGTATACCTTTCAAAACATCTTGCCAAGTGGAATGCCCAACCGTATCATCATCTTGCTTTTGTGTTACATCCAATGCACTTTTGGGAAGGCTCACTAATAAAATTCCTGCGATGACAAAAGTTGCGGCATCAACAAGAAATATTTCCCTTGCACCCAACCAAATTGCCATTATACCTGCGAGTCCTGGACCCAAAATTCCCAATAGTTGATAGGTCGCTGCGGATAAACCTATGGCTTGTCTGTATAAGGATTTCTCAACAATTTGCGGAATTATGGAACGGTAGGTAGGACTAAAAAACGCATTAAAAACATTCATCAGAAAAACAAGAACGTAAATTTGCCATTCTTCGGTTACAAAAGGTAGGCATCCCACAATACCCATTCTTATAAAGTGCGTGATGTATAGTATTTTCTTTCGGGACATTCTATCTGCCAAAACCCCTGCAAAAGGGGAAAAAATAATGAATGCCGTAACCCTTAACGTAAGCGCTGTTGCCAATATGACGGCCGCTTTTTCTTCTCCAAATTGATAAGCCAAAAGTGCCAAACCAACCCACGTAAAGGCATCGCCCAATAAGCTTATGGTTTGTGCTAAATAGAGTTTTGCAAATAATTTATTACGAAGGGCTTGGAATGGCTCTAATAATTTTGACAGTTTCATCTTTTTTTAAGGGATAGGGTTTGAGAGAATTTATACTGTACTGTCATTAACTTTTAAATAATTTGGATATCGTATCTAAAATTTCAAATGCTGGTGAATCGGAAAAACAAGTTTTACAATTTGAATACATAATTAAACAGTCTACTAAATCGGTGAGTATATGAAACAGTAGCCCAATCCCAATTATATTGAAGGGTTTACGAAAAAAAAGTAATCCAACATAGACTATCATAGCATAATAGGAATGTAACGGATGAAAATTAATACTACATCTATTATTTTCAAAAATAGGACTGGCTACTATATGGTCTACATCAACTAACATAGTTGCTATCAGTATTAAATATACTTTTTTCCAATCCTTTCTAAAAAAGACGAATGCAATGAATAGCGGAAAAATTAAGTGTAAGAAATAATGAATAAACGTTTGCATATAAATTTATAGAACTACTTCAAAAATCAAATTTGTGCCTGCTTAATGGAAAGTAATTTCAATTTGGCGTAGAAATCGACCTTCCATTGCAGGACTTAAGATTATAATGTATATTGACCTTTTAGCCTCAAATTTACTACTACGTCCTCATCACTTGTATTCCTAAAAAACCATCCGTGTTTGCCTTCATAAGGTGCTAAAAAAGTACCAACCATATTATGGGAATTTGAAATTGTATAACTTTCAAAATAGACTTCCTTTGGCTGTACTTTTTGTTTTACTTCACCGTGAAAATCGAAGTACAACACTTCATTGTTAGCAGTTGTCCATTCATATTTCATTGTTCCGTATTTGAGCATATTTATTTTAAATTCTATGCCTTTTCCCGCTGGAACCACCACTTTGGTTTCATCTTCACGAGTTGTTAATTGTGCTTCGGGTGCGGGATTATCAGCTTCTATAGGTCGAGCGACATCGGGTCCTGACCCAGCTTTTTCGAGTTTAATTAATGGAAGTTCGGATGTTGATACCATCGTGCCCAAATCGTCAGTTTGGTTGCTTTCAGGCACATATAATCTACTAAAGCCTAAAAGTTTGCCTGCTCCTGTCGGGTCTATTCCGTATTCCGCTGGTAATACTGCAACAACTAATAGAAGTGCTCCTACAATAAATGCTATGATAGTCGCCTTTATAATTTTACTTTTTTCCAATATTGGATGATTCATTTCTGACATAATATTTTTTTTTAAGATGTGAAATAGCCTGTTAATTGAAAGCCGAGCAGTAAAAACCCCGCCGCCATAAGTGCTGTATTTGTAATTGTTGAAAATTTCATAAAGCTGGGTTGTCTTCTCCAAATAGTTATAAGGATTAACACAACAGCTAAAGCAATAAATTGTCCTATTTCTACACCTATATTGAAACCAATTAGATTAGTAAAAAGTCCTTCTTTATCAAATTTGAATTCTTGCAATTTACTGGCAAGACCAAAGCCGTGAAACAGACCAAATATCAAAACTGCTGCCTTGGTGTTGGGCTGTTTGCCAAAGAAACGTTTGAAGCCTCCCAAATTGTCAAACCCTTTATAAACAATAGATAGCGCAATGATAGCATCTATTAAATATGCATTTATATTAATATCGGCTAAAACGCCTAACAGTAAGGTGGTACTATGGCCAATGGTAAAAAAACTAACATACAAAAGCACCTCTTTCGGCTTATATAGAAAGAAAATAACGCCTACCAAAAATAGTAGATGGTCATAACCGGTAATCATATGTTTAGCTCCTATATAAAGAAAGGGGCCAAATGCCACTCCGCTATTCCCTAATAGAAATGTTTGCGTGTCTTCATCAACTCCGTGAGCATACGCCATTGAACCAAGTGCTCCGCATAGAAACAGAATGAGAAAGGCGTATATATTTTTGATTTTCATAGTTCAAGTATTTAAATCCCATTGCACATTGCTGTACAATGGGATTTTGATTATTAATGGGCGTGCCCGTGGTTTTTTACTTGCTGTATGCTATCTAAAATGCGATTTTCTTCCCTTACTATTTTCAAGCTATCTTCCCTTTGGCGCATTTCTTCTGGGCTTAAGGTTGTTTCCATTTTTTGCTCCTCCATATTTTCATCTTTCTTGTTGTCTCTACAAGATGCTAATAATATCAAGCAAATAGTTGCGATAAAAAGTACTTTTTTCATAATGTTTGATTTTTATAGTTATTGATTTTAAATTATTCTTCTTCTTCAGAATTTCTCAATGCGGACAAGATGGAATAGGCGTTCTTGACCACAGGCTTAAAATTTTGAACATTTGCACCTTCAGCAAAAGTGATGGCGGTATATCCTTCCTGCTCAATTCCTTTTTTGACCTGTTCCAATTTGAATGTATAGCCAGCTTCCGTTTCTTCGGTTTGAAGGATTACAAAATCTTTTCCTTCATATTGAACAATAGCTTCTGAAGGTACTGCATTTTGCTTGTTTGTACCGCTTTCTACCCAAGCTTTTACGTACATTCCCGGCAAAAGACCTTTTTCATTCTCTTTGTTTATGTGGCAATGAACTGGCGTCATACGGTCACTACCAGTCGCTTTTCCAATTAGGAAAACCTCGGCAGTACGATTGAAAGTATTATCATCGGAAAGTGAAAATTTAACGGTTTGACCAATCTCCAACTTTTCCAAATCTCTTTCAAAAGCATTCAATGCCAAATGAATATCGTTTAAATCGACAATTTCAAATAGAACATCCTGTGGCGAAACATAATCGCCAATATTTACATTACTCTCTTTTATAAAACCTGAAATTGGCGCATAAAGATTCGCAGTTCGGGTTATATTTCCATTTTGGACAGAACTTCTACTGATTCCTGCAAGTGCAAGCTGTTGTTGGTATGCCTTCACTCTTCCTTGAGTGATTTTATAATCAGAAGAAACCTGTTGAAAAGTTTTTGCAGAATTGATGTCTTCCTCTCTCAACTTTTTCTGGCGGTTAAATTCTTGTTCAAGAAACTGAAGTCTGCTTATACTTTCCAAATAGCCTTGTTGGATTTGGATAAATTCAGGATTCTCAATGGTTGCCAAGACTTGTCCTTTTTTAATTTCTTCTCCGGGCAATCTCCCAGCCGTTTTTAAATAACCTCCCAAAGGTGCAGAAACCGATGCCATACTTTCAGGCTCTACGTCTATTGTGCCATTTAGTTTTATGATGTTACTTAAATTCCGCATTTCAATCGCTCCGGTTTCAATTCCAGCGAGATTGTATTGGTCTTTTGTAAAGGTGATTTGTTTGGTTCCAGTTGCAACTGGTTGTTCTTCTTTCATCGAAGATTCTTCGGAAGCTTCCATTTTTTCGGAATCCTTATTACCACAAGCCACTATAAATACGGTGGATAAAATGAGCAGCGTAATTTTTGTATTGAATTTAATTTTCATCTTTTTATATTTTAATTTGAAATCAATAGTTTTTTTATAAACCCAATAAGGCTTCAATGACTATGATAGACTGGTTATATTGATATAGTGTGTTTAAATATTCCGTTTGAATACTATTTGCCAAAGTGAGGTTTTGCAAATATTGCGTGTAAGAAACATCGCCACTTTTAAAGCTCTTTTCCGAATTATCAATGATAAGTTCCGCTTGCGGCAGGGCTTCATTTTGATAGTAATCTAAAGTTCCTTGCAGTTTATAATACTCTTGCAATAAATTTTGTAGTTCGCCTTGCAACTGCGTCTTATTTAACTCAATTTGAGACTGGACAATATCTTCTTCAATTTTTGCAGCTTGGATTTTGGCTCGATGTCCACCAGGAAAAATGGGAATTGCAACACCTAATTGAAAGAATGAAAATCGGTCATTGTCACTAAAATTTTGGTTTGCGGCACTATTTTGAGCTCCAATAAATGTTTGGCTATTATAACCGAACATAATATCTGGTAACACTTTATTCCTTTCCACATTGGTCTCCCTCTTCCTTACTTCTAACTGTTGTTTTAAATAAACGTAAAACGGGCTTTGCTCTACAGACTGACTTTCAATATCTAAATCTATTTCACGACGAACCAGTTCACTCTTTACTATATTAATGTCATCATTCGTATTTAAAACAACCTGAAGCTGCTTTTTGGCGATTCTCATATCGGCTTCGTTTTGTTGAAGCTTGTTTTTTATTTGCATTGATTGTGTCGCCGAGGTCACACTTTCCAATTTTGTGGATTCTCCAGATTCATAACGCATCGAACTTGAACGGTTGAGATTCCCATACAGGCTATCTTGACGCTGCAACAATTGTTTATTCTGCATTAAAAACATATATTTTGAATAGGCAGCTTTTACATCCGCAATTAGGTCATTTTCTTCTATAACCTTAAGTTGCTCACTGCTACTAACTCTTGCTTTTGCCAGTTTGAACTGACTTGTATAAACTGTTGGAAAATTTATCCTTTGGGTAACTCCGTATTGATTATCCCTTACCGTAGGCGTATTAAATTCGCCGCTTTGATATGAAAATTCTGTTCTCGGAATAGTTATAGCACCGTACTTTCCTTTTTCTTCAACCTCGATTTCATATTGAGCAATCTTAATACGGTTATTGTTCTGAAGTGCCATTTCAATAGCCTGCTGCAAAGTAATTGTACGCTCCTGCACCATACTTGTTTCTTGTGCTTGAAGTTGCATCGCAGGAAAGAACAGACCACCAATCACCATTAAAGTGGTAACGATTTTCTTTTTTCCTAAATTGAATTTCACTTTTCCTTCAGTAAAATAGATATACAAGACTGGTAGTACAATTAGGGTTAGTGCTGTTGCCGTAATCAATCCACCTATAACCACAGTAGCTAATGGTCGCTGTACTTCTGCTCCTGATGAATTTGATAATGCCATAGGTAAAAAACCTAAAGCAGCTACGGTAGCTGTCATTAATACAGGTCTCAATCTCACACGTGTTCCTTTAACAACACGTTCATAAATATCGGTTACACCTTCTTTATCAAGCCTATTGAATTCTGCAACCAGTACGATTCCATTTAAAACAGCCACACCAAATAGGGCAATAAATCCGATTCCGGCTGAAATACTAAAAGGTAAATCTCTTATGATTAATGCAAAAACACCACCAATGGCAGATAAAGGGATTGCGGTAAAAATGAGCAAACTTTGTTTCATTGAACCGAAAGTAAAAAACAGCAGCACTAAAATCAGCAACAACGCTATTGGTAAAGCAATTATTAACCGTTGATTAGCCTCTTGCAAGTTCTGAAATTGGCCACCATATGTTACATAATAACCTGCTGGCATATCAACCTTCGAATTCATTATTTGCTTAATGTCCTCGATAATACTTTGTACATCCCTGTCACGCACGTTGAAGCCAACAATAATTCGACGCTTTGCATTATCGCGCTGAATTTGTACAGGTCCTGGTTCAAATGAAATGTTTGCTACCTGACTTAACGGAATTTGATTTCCTTGTGGTGTGCTAACATACAAGTTCTGAACATCGGTAATATCGGTTCGGTAGTTCTTGTCCAATCTCACAACGAGATCAAATCGACGTTCCCCTTCATAAACAAGTCCTGCCGAAGTACCCGCAAAGGCAGTTTCGATAGCATTATTTACGTCCTCGATGTTCATTCCATATTGAGAAATCTTATCGCGGTTCATTTGAATATTAATCTGTGGAAGTCCAGTCACTTCTTCCACATACAAATCTTCAACACCTTCTACCGATTTTATTTTGCTACCCACGTTACTGGCCAAATCTGAAAGAATATTGAGGTCTTCGCCATAAATTTTGATGACAACATCCTGTTTAGCACCTGTCAAAAGTTCATTAAAACGCATTTGTATGGGTTGTTGAAAACTAAAAGTAGCATTAGGGATTATTGACAGGGATTCTTTCATCTCTTCTGCCAGTTCTTCTCTTCCGCCAGCCTTTTTCCATTCGGATTTTGGGCTTAAAATTACCATCATATCGCCAGCTTCAATGGGCATCGGGTCTGTGGGAATTTCCCCTGAACCAATCTTGTTTACAACTTGTTTTACTTCATCCGGATATTCATTTAATAGTATGGTCTGCGCCTTTTGAGAAACATCAATCATCTGGTTGATGGAACTTCCAACAGGCACTCTGGTTTCAACCGCGAAATCCCCTTCGTCCAATTGGGGAATAAACTCACCACCCATATTGGCAAAAACTATCAGCGTTATTACAAATAATCCTATTGCAAATCCAAGAACCAATAGTTTTGCGCGCAGGGCAGCTTCTAAAATAGGTTGGTACATACGCTGAAAGAAATCCATCATTTTATCGGAAAAATTCCGTTTATGTTCCGTTTTGCGACCCAATGCAAGGGCAGACATCATTGGAACGTAGGTAAGTGATAAAATCAATGCTCCCAGAATAGCGAACATTACCGTTTGAGCCATTGGATGGAACATTTTTCCTGCAACTCCGCTCAAAGCCAAAATAGGCACGTAAACAATTAGAATTATGATTTGTCCAAAGGCAGCGGAATTCATCATTTTCCCGGCAGAGTGCCTTACTTCCATATCCATTTGTTCAGATGACAGCTTTTCAACACCTGCGTATTTCTTTTTACTGGTATGAATCCCAAACATTACAGATTCAACAACAATAACCGCCCCATCTACGATAAGACCAAAATCTATGGCACCCAAACTCATTAGGTTTCCGGAAACCCCAAAGAGGTTCATCATCGCAATTGCAAAAAGCATTGAGAGCGGTATCACCGAAGCCACTATCAAACCACCTCTTAAATTTCCAAGAAAGAGGATTAGTACAAAAATTACTATCAACGCACCTTCCGTAAGATTAGTTGTTACAGTTCCTATTGCACGGTCCACCAAACCTTTCCTATCCAGATAAGGCTCAATGGTTACGCCTTCGGGCAAAGTTTCTTTAATCTGTTCAATTTTAGCTTTTACATCATTGATAACTGCGGAAGAGTTCGCTCCTTTTAACATCATTACAATTCCCGTAACCACTTCGCCTTCTCCATTTCGGGTTGCCGCTCCATAACGCACACCGTGACCAAACTGTACTTTGGCAACATCCCTAATAAGAACAGGTGTCCCATTATTTAATTTAACAGCTATTTTCTCCAGCTCTTGTAGATTGTTAACCAGACCTTCACTCCGAATAAAATAGGCATTAGGACCTTTATCAATATAAGCTCCGCCCGTGTTTTGATTGTTTTTTTCCAGAGCAGTAAAAATATCTTCAATAGTAACATTCATACTTTGAAGTTTATCAGGGTCTATGGCAATTTCATATTGTTTGACCAAACCACCAAAACCACTTACTTCTGCAACACCAGGTGTT
>JBBQUI010000111.1:0-9144 GCA_038212575.1 Flavobacteriales bacterium | reverse complement strand
AAGAAACCCGTTCACCTTTAGGATAGATTTCCTCAAGATCAAAGGTTACAAGTTTGCTGTTCGCTATGCGGTTTATTATTTCTTCGTTCATATTGTTTAAGTCTCAAAGGGGCTTCGACTTTAGTTTACCCTGAGCCTGTCTAAGGGCTCAGCCTGACATTTTAACAGCTTACTGTTACTGCATACTGAACACTGAACACTTTTTTTAAAGCATTCCCAATTCCAGCTTCGCCTCTTCGCTCATCAAATCTTGGCTCCACGGCGGGTCGAAGGTTATTTCTACTTCGGCGTCTTTTATCATTTTCATCGACTTCACTTTATCTTCAACTTCCATTGGCAAACTTTCTGCTACGGGACAGTTGGGAGTTGTAAGTGTCATCAAAATTTTTACTTCTCGCTCTTCATTTATAAAGACATCGTAAATAAGGCCGAGTTCATAAATGTCTACCGGAATTTCTGGATCGTAAATGGTTTTTAGGACGGTTACTATTTTTTCTCCCAGTTCGGCCATGTCTATTTCTGCTTCCATCTGCTTAATTTTTTAATTGTGTTTGGTATGCCAAAGCATACATTTTCATCTGTTTTATCATTGAGACCAATCCGTTTGCTCGGGTAGGGGAAAGATGTTCTTTTAAACCTATTTCATCAATAAAATCGGTATTTGAATCTAGTATTGCCTGCGGTTTTTGGTTTGAAAAAACCCGAACCAAAACCGCGATTATACCTTTTGTAATTATGGCATCGCTATCTGCAGTAAAAATGATTTTGCCATCTTTCATTTCAGAATTTAGCCAGACTTTGCTTTGGCAACCTTTTATAAGCTTGTCATCATTCTTCAATTTTTCGTCAATAAGTGGAAGTGATTTGCCCAGGTCTATCATATATTCATAGCGCTGCATCCAATCTTCAAACATTGAAAACTCGTCTATCAGTTCTTCCTGTATTGCCTCAATAGTCATAGTTCTTTTTTAATTGTTTGTGTCTTTGGTAGCACTGAGCACAACACTGCGGTCTGTTTTAGAATAAAATGTTAGAACTCCATTTTGTAAATCGTAAGATCCAGTATTATTCAATGCGTCCAAAAAATCTCTTTCGGTTTTCATAATATTTTTGTCCATACACATTTTTTCACTAACCGCTAAATCGCCAAAACCGATGCTGTAAAGATCAAGGGTATAGTTTCCAAAAACTGAATTGCAACCCGTGGTCCCTCGGAAGGAGTTATCCAAAGCTGACATCGTAAAAGTTGGATTTGTGGTATTGGTAAGTTTCTTTCCATTTATTGAAGAAACGGTATAACTGCCCGTTAACTGAACGCTTCCGGCAACGTCGATTACTTTTTTGGTTTCATCGCAGCTTGTAAAAAATATTGTAAAAATGAGAATGGATAATGTGGCAAGTGTTTTCATAAGTTTCTAATTTAAAGTTTAAGAATTCAAAGTTCAAGTTTTAAATGTGTGCTATCCGTCAACTTAACATCATTTTGGCTTTTTTTACTGCATTTACCAACGCGTCCACTTCTTCCAAAGTATTGTAAAATGCAAAGGATGCCCGGACCGTTCCGGGAATTTTATAAAAATCCATAATAGGTTGAGCGCAGTGATGGCCTGTTCGCACGGCAATTCCTAATTTGTCAACAATCGTCCCAATATCATACGGGTGGATGCCTTCAATATTGAAAGAAACTACCGAGGTTTTTTCAGGGCCTGTGCCGTAAATTTTCAAGCCTTCTATTTCCAATAATTTTTGGGTGGCGTATTTTAAAAGTTTTTTTTCGTGCTTTTCAATCGCTTCAAAACCGATGTCGTTTAAATAATCAATAGCCGCTCCAAAGGCAATTCCTCCACAAATATTTGGGGTTCCGGCTTCAAATTTATGCGGTAGGGCAGCATAAGTGGTTTTTTCAAAAGTAACTTCTGCAATCATCTCGCCGCCGCCTTGATAGGGCGGAAGTTTCTTGCCCCATTCTTCTTTCATATAAAGAATCCCTACACCCGTCGGGCCACACATTTTGTGGGCCGAGGTTACGTAGAAATCCACATCCAGCTTTTGGAAATCTGCTTTTACGTGTGAACAGGATTGTGCGCCGTCAATAAGTACGGCGGCTCCAACTTCGTGCGCTTTTTCAATGATTTTAGCAATCGGGTTTATGGTTCCCAGCGCGTTTGAAATATGGTTGACAAAAACCAGTTTTGTTTTTTCGGACAGCAATTTTTCGTATTCTGAAAAAATTAAAATCCCTTCTTCGTTCATCGGAATCACTTTTAAAATAGCTCCAGTTTTTTCACAAAGCATTTGCCAAGGCACAATATTGCTGTGATGCTCCATCGCCGAAACGATTATTTCATCTCCCTTTTTTAGAATATCCGAAAAACCATTTGCAACCAGATTTATTCCGTGGGTAGTGCCTGCTGTGAAAATGATTTCGTAGGCTTCCTTGGCATTAAAATGGGTTTGAATTTTTTGTCGTGCTCCTTCATAAGCATCCGTAGCTTCCTGCGAAAGCGTGTGCACGCCACGGTGGATATTTGCGTTGTAATTGCTGTAATAATCCACAATGCTGTCAATAACGGCCTGCGGTTTTTGCGAAGTAGCAGCATTATCCAAATACACCAACGGATAGCCATTTACCTTTCGGGAAAGGATGGGGAAATCGTTACGTATTTTTTGGATGTTGAAGGGCATTCAAAATTTTTATGAATTTGTAAATAATGTTGTTCGTTTACCACGAATTCACGAATGTTTATATAGTAATATTCGTGAATTCGGGTTTTTTTTCTTCTATAGCTGAAACCCCAAACTAACCCCAATTTTATTGGCAATAAGCTTGTTGATTCTCACTTTCAATTCTGGTATTTTTACGCTTTCCAAAACGGTGTTTGCAAAAGCGTACATCAATAAAGCGCGGGCTTCTTTTAAACCAATTCCACGGCTCCGCAAATAGAATAAAGCGTCTTCGTCAAACTGGCCAATGGTACAGCCGTGGGAGCATTTTACGTCGTCCGCAAAAATTTCCAACTGTGGTTTAGCGTTTATCGTAGCATTATCGTCAATCAAAATATTGTTATTCTGCTGAAAAGCATCCGTTTTTTGAGCATCTTTTTCAACAATTATTTTTCCGTTAAAAACGCCTGTGGACGATTCTGCAAAAAGACCTTTATAATCTTGATGGCTTTCGCAATTTGGAGCAATGTGGTGGACCAAAGTATTGTGATCTACGTGCTGTTTTTTTTCCAAAATGGTAATTCCTTTCAAAGTAGAATCGCAATGCTCCCCCTTTTGATAAAAGTTGAGGTTGTTTCGAACCAAGTTTCCGCCAAAAGCGAAAGTATGTACACGACATACTGTATCGCGCTCCTGTGAAATATAGGTATTATCTATCAACGAAGCGGTTTCAGCATCGTTTTGAATTTTATAGTAATCTACGTAAGCGCGTTTTTCAGCAAAAATTTCCGTTACCGAATTGGTCAAAACGGCATTGCTGGAAAGGCTTTGGTGGCGCTCAATAATCTGAACGTGCGCGTTTTCACCCACGACAATTAAGTTTCTTGGTTGAAGGAACATCGCAGCTTCATTCCCAGTTGAAAAATTGATTATTTCAATAGGTTTTTCAACTTCTTTGTGTGCGGGAATGTGAATGTATGCGCCCTCTTTTGTGAATGCAGTGTTCAATGCCGTCAAGCTATCGCTTTTTGCTATTTTGTTGAAATAGGCTTCAATCACTGGCTTATATTTGCTTTTGTTTAAAGCCGAAGACATTAAACAAACATCCAGAGTATCGTGAGTGGTTTCTGAAAGAAAAGAGTTGTAAACCCCGTCCACAAAAACAAGTTTGTACGTATCTATTTCGTGAAGGAAATACTTGCGAACATTTTGCAATTCAACGTTGCGTTCCTTGCTTGAATAGATGCTATAATCCGGTTTCAACAATGAATTCAGCGAAGTATATTTCCAAGCTTCCTCTTTTTTAGTTGGAAATCCCTCTTCTTCAAATATTTTAATGGCATTGTTTCGCAAGTCGTGCAACGGCGAATCAAACTCCAAATAATCTTCGAGAGCGATGTATGATGATAATAATTTGTCTTTAAAGCTCATTTTTTTTTATTCAAAGTTCAAAGTTCAAAATTCAAGGTTATCAACTATGAACCTTGAATTTTAAATCTTGAATTTTTTAAACTAATTCTTCCTTAATCCAGTCATAACCTTTTTCTTCAAGCTCGTAAGCAAGTTCTTTGGTTCCGGATTTTACTATTTTTCCGTTCATAATTACGTGTACAAAATCTGGTATTATATAATCCAAAAGGCGCTGGTAGTGTGTAATTACTATTATGGCGTTATCGTCACTTTTTAGTTTGTTTACACCATTGGCAACAATTTTCATAGCATCAATGTCCAGCCCAGAATCTGTTTCGTCAAGGATTGCTAGCTTAGGTTCCAACATTGCCATTTGGAAGATTTCGTTTCGCTTCTTTTCACCACCGGAAAAACCTTCGTTTAATGAACGTGAAAGAAATTTGCGGTCAATTTCCAACATATCTGCTTTTTCCTTTATCATTTTCAACATTTCAGAAGCTGGCATGTCTGATTTTCCTTTGGCTTTACGGGTTTCGTTGATGGCCGTTTTTATAAAGTTAGTCACTGAAACACCTGGGATTTCAATAGGATATTGAAACGAAAGGAAGATGCCTTTATGCGCTCTTTCCTCGGGATCCAATTCTGAAATATCCTCGTTTTCAAATGTGATGTAACCTCTTGTAACATCAAACTCTTCTTTGCCGGCAACTACTGATGCCAATGTACTTTTTCCGGAACCGTTAGGGCCCATTATTGCGTGAACTTCACCCGCTTTTACCTCAAGGTTGATGCCTTGCAGTATATCTTTTCCTTCCAGTCCGGCGTATAAATCTTTTATTTTTAACATTTTACTTTTTCTTAGCTGTTTCGTCTAATTTTATATCTACTTCTGAAGGCTTATCGTTAACCTTCATAATTTCTTTTATTGTAATAACTTCTTCCCATTCGCTGTCGTTATCTGTGTTTTCGGAAACCACTCCGCGAACAATGACACCCACCATATCAAAATCATTCTTTTTTACTTTTGCTACTTGCTTTGAAAGCCCTTCGGAAAGTGCGTCCCTTTTAACGCCATAAATAAAATTACTTCCCATCAATACAAGGGCGCCGTTTGAATCGATAAAATCTCCTTTATAGGCTTTTAAATTTTCTACGTTTTCAGTAGTGGTTTCTTCGGTTTCCTTATTTTTCTCTTCGGAATTTTTACAAGAAAAAACTACTGACGAAAGCATTAACAACAAAATGATTTTTTTCATAATTAATAGTTGATTTAGTTCTTTAAAATATTGAGATTTGAAAAAGAATCTCTTATCCAACAGATCCTTCAAGACTTATTTCCAATAATTTTTGTGCTTCCACAGCAAATTCCATAGGAAGCTTGTTTAACACTTCTTTACTGAAACCGTTTACTATCAATGCGATTGCCTTTTCGGTATCAATGCCGCGTTGATTGCAATAGAAAATTTGGTCTTCCCCAATTTTGCTGGTGGTGGCTTCGTGTTCTATTTGAGCGGTTTTATTTTTTACTTCAATGTATGGAAAGGTGTGAGCGCCACAACTGTTGCCCATTAATAATGAATCACACTGCGAAAAATTCCGTGCGTTATCTGCATTTGGCAAAATTTTCACCAAACCGCGATAACTGTTCTGTGATTTTCCGGCTGAAATACCTTTGGAAATAATGGTACTTCGGGTGTTTTTGCCAATGTGGATCATTTTAGTTCCCGTATCTGCCTGTTGAAAATTGTTGGTGACGGCAATGGAATAAAATTCCCCGATTGAGTTGTCGCCTTTCAATATACAACTTGGGTATTTCCAAGTTACTGCGCTTCCAGTTTCAACTTGGGTCCACGAAATTTTTGCTCTTTTTTCGCAGATGCCTCTTTTGGTTACAAAATTGTAAACCCCGCCTTTTCCGCTTTTATTGCCAGGATACCAATTTTGGACGGTTGAATATTTTATTTCGGCATCGTCCAAAGCGATCAATTCAACCACCGCGGCGTGCAATTGGTTTTCATCGCGGCTTGGGGCGGTACAGCCTTCCAAATAACTAACGTAGCTTCCTTCATCAGCAATTACGAGAGTTCTTTCAAATTGCCCCGTTCCTGCTTGATTTATTCTGAAATATGTGGAAAGCTCCATCGGGCAACGAACGCCTTTTGGAATATAGCAAAATGAACCATCGCTGAAAACGGCGCTGTTTAAGGCTGCGTAAAAATTATCGCGCTGCGGCACTACGGTTCCCAGATATTTTTTTACCAATTCCGGATGTTCTTTTATCGCTTCGGAAATGGAACAGAAAATAATTCCTTTTTCCGCCAAGGTTTTTTTGAAAGTGGTTGCAACGGAAACAGAATCCATCACAATATCCACGGCAACTCCGGCGAGTTTCTTTTGTTCGTCCAAAGAAATTCCAAGTCTTTTGAAAGTGTCCAAAAGTTCGGGATCTACTTCATCAATACTGTCGTATTTTGGTTTTTTGTTGGGTGCGGAGTAATAGGAAATATTTTGAAAATTAGGTTTTTCATAATGAACATTAGCCCAATTTGGTTCCACCATTTCCTGCCAATAGCGGAAAGCTTCCAGGCGCCACTCGGTCATCCACGCTGGTTCTTCTTTTTTCAGGGAAATAGCTTTCACTATTTCTTCATTCAACCCAACGGGAAAAGTGTCAGATTCTATATCTGTATAGAAACCATATTCGTATTCCTTGGTTTCCAGTTCTTTTTTTAAATCATCTTCAGTATACTTCATATTCTTCAATTCAAAGTTCAAAATTAAAGGTTCAAGGTTGAATGAGAACTTATTTAAATTTGCTTCCTTTTAATTCACTTTTTTGCAGATATATCATAAACCCTGCTATTTGTTTGCTTAGCGCAATTAAAGTTTCGTAATGTTTGTTAAAATCCTCTTGCGATATATATTTTCGATCTAAAACTCTGTAAAATTGAGACCTTGTTTCACCACAAGATGCTTTTGCAATTGACAGAAATTGGTTGAATTCTTTGTTGCCATTTCTTTCAAAGCCTTCAGCTATGTTGTCCATAATTGAACCAGAGCTACCATTAATTTGGTCATATAATCTATAATCTGTTTTCAGATTTGTGCTTTCCCTTATTTCAAAAATTTCTTGACAAATCAATCGTGCTTTTTGCCAAATCTCCATATCCTCAAACTTTTCAATTGTAGCCATATATTTTTTCTCATTTTAAGGAGTAGCCCAATTTTGAACCTTGAATTTTAAATATTGAATTCTTTAAAGTGAAAAGGATTCTCCACAACCACAAGTGCGGTTCGCATTGGGATTCTGAAAGACAAAACCTTTTCCGTTGAGCCCCCCACTATATTCCAGCGTTGTTCCCACGAGATACAAAAAGCTCTTTTTGTCCACGGCAATTTTCACATTCTCTTCTTCAAAAAGTTTATCATTTTCGCCCAGGCTGTGGTCAAATTTCAGCTCGTAGCTCAAACCGGAACATCCGCCGCTTTTTACTCCCACACGAACAAAATCCACTGCAATATTAAAGCCGTCTTCGGCCATCAGTTGCGCTATCTTGGTTTTTGCATTTTCACTTACCTTAATCATATATAGATTAATTCTAAATTAGACGGCAAATATACGTTAAATAGTACTTTTAACCATAAAGAAGCGGGATTTTAAAACTATGATGCAATAGTTTTAAACAATAATTAACAGTAAGGTTTTATAGGAAATTGAAGTGTTTTAAAAATTGGTCCAAATTAATTCGGATCCTGAAAATCTGGGTTGTTTATAAAGGACGGGTCGGAAAGTGAAAGCAAAAAAGCTTTTAAATCTGCTTTGTCCGATTCCGTTAATTGGACGCCGCCTTGCGAAACAGCTTTCATTAGCGGGTCTATTGTTTCTGAATAAACAAGTCCTTCGCTGTAATGGTTTATTACTTCATCTAAAGTAGCGAAACGGCCATCATGCATATAGGGTGCTGTATAAGCAAGATTTCTTAAAGAAGGAGATTTAAACCATCCGTCTTGGCTGGGGTCTCCGGTAATATTTCCAAGACCTTTGTCTGTAATAATTGCATCCAAACCATTATTGTGGAAAATATTGTCGGTCCACAATGGATTGAATTCGTTTCCGTGACAGTGGAAACAATCGCCTCGGGTTTCATCCATAAATATCTGGAAACCATTGATTTCTTGGGGTGTGAGCGAATTTTCGCCTTCCAAATATCTGTCAAAAGGCGAATTTGCTGAAATAAGGGTTCTTTCAAATTGTGCAATTGCTTTGGCAGTCAATTCTTTGGTAATATTACTTGTTCCGAAGGCTTTGTTAAATAGTTCGGGATATTCACCATCGCTTTGCAAACTAGCAACAGCATTTTGCCACGTATTGTGCATTTCAATAGGGTTGGTAACGGGCTCCAGTGCTTGGGCTTCAAGGCTTAAGGCACGGCCATCCCAGAAAAATTTATTGTGGCCGTTCCATGCCATATTATAAATAGGCATAGAATTACGCGTTCCTTCAATACCGTCAATACCTATACTAAATTGCGTATCATCAGTAAAGGAATTGCTCGGTTTGTGGCATGATGCGCAGGCTTGCGTTCCGTCTCCGGAAAGGATGGGATCAAAAAACAACTTTCTTCCCAAAGCTATTCCCTCCACAGTTTGTGGATTGTCTGCAGGAACGAGGGGTGGGGGGAGCAAGCGTTCAAAAATGGGAGGAACGGTCAAAGGTTTTGGCGTAGGCACATAGTCCTCATTGGGATCAACCGGATCTGGATCATTTGAAGAACAGGCGACCAAAAGGCTTAATGCAAATAACCCAGCCAATAACCGATATGTTTTCTTTGACCGTTCCTTCATTTTTAATTATTGTACTATGGCACCGAGGCTGAAAACAGTTGCGCCGTTTCTCTGCATATCTTTTTGTGCCAAATAGCTCATCATTAAATCAACACTGCGATCGTTTAGATCCCAAGTCAACGGATTTTTGTACCATTCTGAAATGTCCATTTTTATTTCAATGGTTGCATCACTATTAATAATAAAGTTTTGGTCAAAATCAAAAGAGATAAAGTTTTGCTCAAA
>JBBQUI010000110.1:0-9388 GCA_038212575.1 Flavobacteriales bacterium | reverse complement strand
TATTTGGAAGTTTCAAAAGAATATTCAACCCCGAAAAGTAGCATCTTCGTCAATGGAATTCTAGATAAAATTGTGAAAGAATTTTCAGAAGATGGAAAGTTAAATAAAATTGGCCGTGGGCTTCAATAAAAACAAAAAAATAACTATTTTTGGCGTGCTAAAAACATAAAATTTTAATTATCATGAAAAAATCAATTTTAATAGTAGCTGTAGTATCAGTTTTCGCTTTTTCTTCTTGCAAGGACAATGCTGCTGACAAAGTAAATGAAGAAAACGTAGCCACTGCTGAGGCTCGTGATGCTGAATCAGGAAAATTTTCTGCAATAACTTTTGAGGAAAGTTCATTCGATTTCGGAACAATTGACCAAGGAACAAATGTTGAGCACGTTTTTAAATTTAAAAATACTGGCGAGGCTCCTTTAATGATAGTAAACGCAAAAAGTAGCTGTGGTTGCACAGTTCCAGAATATCCAAAAGAAGCTATCGCTCCAGGGGCAGAAGGCCAATTATTGGTAAAATTCAACGGAAGCGGTCAAAATCAAGTTAGCAAAACTGTTACACTTACTACCAATACTAAAGCAGGTACTGAAACTTTAACAATTAAGGCTTTTGTAACTCCTAAAGAAGGTGCTAGTGCAACTCCAGTAAAAATGCCAACTTCTTAATTTTTGGAACAATAAATTGTTATGGAACAAATTCAAAGTTTTTTACCTATAATCTTATTGTTTTTGGTGATGTATCTTTTTTTGATACGCCCACAAATGAAAAAGGCCAAACAGGAAAAACAATTTGCCGCCCAACTTAAAAAAGGCGACAAAGTAATTACCACTGGCGGAATACACGGTAAAGTGCTGGAGCTTAATGACGATGGAACCTGTATTATTGAATGCGGTGCCGGAAAAATTAAGTTTGAAAGAGCGGCCATTTCTATGGAAAGAACTGCAAAAATTAATGCTCCAGTAAAAGAAAAGAAATAGTAAATTGTTCCTTTTTTAAAGAAAAACTCCCTCACTGTTTTTAAATAGTTGAGGGAGTTTTTATTTATTAGGTTATCGGTTATCCATCCGTATTGATTTATTAGACAACTTCCTCTCAGCCCTCCCGAAGCCAGTTCGGGACAAGCTCTTCAAAGGGGAGCGAACTACGCAGTGATTTGGAATTTGGAATTTTTTATTTGGAATTTCAATATTTACTCTTCTTCTTTTTTGAATTTTGAAATATCCTGCGCTGTCAATTGTGCTATGTTCACAATTACCTCCACAGCTTTTTGCATGCTTTCCACGGGAACGTATTCATACCTTCCGTGAAAATTATGGCCGCCCGCAAAAATATTTGGGCACGGGAGCCCCATAAAACTTAACTGCGAGCCATCAGTTCCTCCACGTATTGGCTTTATTAAAGGTTCAATGCCGGCTTGCTCCATTGCTTGTTTTGCAATTTTTACAATGTGCATAACTGGCTCAATCTTTTCACGCATATTGAAATATTGATCTTTTATTTCAACAGTAACGACTTCCATTTCAAATTGTTCATTCAGATCATCAGCCAATCTTTGAATCATTTCTTTTCGGGCTTCAAAGTGTTTTTTATCGTGATCGCGGATAATGTATTGAATTTTAGTTTCGTCAACAGATCCTTTTATACCATGAAGGTGAAAAAATCCTTCGCGCCCTTCCGTATGTTCTGGAGTTTCAAGCCTTGGGAGCGAATTGATATAGTCTGTGGCAATGTACATGCTATTCACCATTTTTCCTTTGGCATAACCTGGGTGTACTATTTTTCCTTGTACGGTAACTACTGCGCCGGCCGCGTTGAAGTTTTCATATTCCAACTCGCCCACTTGGCTTCCGTCCATAGTATAGGCCCAATCTGCTCCAAATTTTTTCACATCAAACTTATGCGCGCCACGACCAATTTCCTCATCGGGCGTGAAACCTACTCGGATTTTTCCGTGCTTTATTTCAGGATGCTTAATAAGGTATTCCATTGCCGAAACTATTTCGGTAATTCCCGCTTTATCATCGGCACCCAAAAGCGTTGTACCGTCCGTTGTGATTAAGGTTTGTCCCTTATAAAGCAACAAATCCTCAAAATAATCTGGCGACAGAATGATATCCTTTTCTTTGTTGAGAACAATATCCTTTCCGTTGTAATTCTCAATAATTTGGGGTTTTACGTTCGCCCCCGTAAAATCTGGCGAAGTATCAAAATGCGAAATGAAACCGATCACAGGAACAGGATGCGGAACGTTGGAGGGCAAAGTTGCCATTATGTAAGCATTTTCGTCAATGCTAACATCTTCCATACCTATCTGTTTCAGTTCTTCAGCCAATTTATTGGCGAGATCCCATTGTTTTTTGGTGCTGGGTGTTGTATCGCTATTTGGATCGCTTTCTGTGTCAACGGTAACGTAACTTTTGAAGCGATCAATGATTTGTTGTTTTTCAATCATAACTTTTCTTTTACACTGCAAAATAAAGCATATTCAAAATAACAAATACATAGTTTAGTGTATTTTTGTACCACATTTTTCAACCATGTACAAAACCATCATTCGTCCACTGTTTTTCAGTTTCGATCCTGAGAAAATTCATCATTTTACATTTTCGCTGATTCGTTTTTTCCATAAAATTGGCTTCGGAAGTATTTTCCGAAGTATCTATAAAGTTGAAAACCAAAAACTGGAAAGAGAACTTTTTGGGTTGAAATTTCCAAACCCCGTGGGGCTCGCAGCTGGTTTTGATAAAGATGCAAAACTATACAAAGAACTTTCAAATTTTGGGTTCGGTTTTATTGAAATAGGAACCGTTACCCCTAAACCACAAACTGGGAATGACAAACCGCGCTTGTTCCGTTTAAAGGAAGATTCCGCAATTATAAACCGAATGGGTTTCAACAATGGTGGGGTGGAAGAAGCTGTGAAAAGATTGAGAGCAAATTGTTACCCTGAGCCCTTGGACTCCGCTCAAGACAGGCTCCGTCGAAGGGTTTTGATTGGAGGAAACATCGGCAAAAATAAAATCACCCCCAATGAAGAAGCGGTCAACGATTACTTAATCTGTTTTGAGGCACTTTTTGATTATGTGGATTATTTTGTGGTAAACGTAAGTTCGCCCAATACGCCAAATCTTCGCGCTTTGCAGGAAAAGAAACCGCTGACCGATTTGTTGCAAACGCTTCAAAACAGAAATATGGAAATGTCACTTCGAGCTCAGTCAAGAAGCATCAAACCGATTCTTCTGAAAATTGCTCCAGATTTGACAGATGAGCAACTTTTGGACATTATAGAAATTGTTGCGACAACAAAAATTGATGGCATTATTGCAACAAATACAACTATTTCACGGGAGGGACTTTCTTCCGAAAATAAAAAGGAAATGGGAGGCTTAAGCGGAAAACCTTTGAATGAAAGAGCTACGGAAGTAATTCGCTTTCTTTCGGAAAAGAGCAATAATGCATTCCCAATTATTGGTGTTGGAGGAATTCACTCTGCAGAAGATGCTTTGGAAAAACTGGATGCCGGCGCAAGTCTTATTCAACTTTACACAGGCTTTATTTATGAAGGTCCGGGCTTGATAAAAGAAATAAACAAAGCGGTTTTAAGAGAGACGGAAGGAAGAAGACAGAAGACGGATGAACTTAGAACCAAAAATTAAAGTATGTCCCCAACGTGTCGCAAGTAGAGGAACTTTGGCAGTTTTTTTCAAAACGTTGTGATTCAAAAAGTCATTTATGATTGAAATTCTATTTTCCTTTTCAATAGCCACACTCGCGCTCGCTATTTCCCCAGGTCCGGACAATATTTATGTGCTTACGCAATCTTTGGTAAACGGCACCAAGAGCGGAATAGCTACAACTGCCGGATTAATTAGCGGTTGCATTGTACACACGACCCTTTTGGCATTTGGCATTTCCGCAATAATAACCGCTTCCGAGGAAATTTTCTACGGAATAAAAGTTTTGGGGGCTTGCTATTTGCTGTATTTGGCGTACAAAGTCTATAAAAGTGATGAGCACATTTCTTTGTCTGAAAATGCTCCTAAAAAATCGTACTCACAACTTTTCAAAACGGGTGTAATCATGAATTTGTTAAACCCCAAAGTGATGATTTTCTTTTTGGCTTTCTTCCCAGGTTTTCTTTGGGACCAGGAAGGAAATACGGTTGTCCAGTTTTATATTCTAGGAATTACTTTTATGATAATTTCCTTTATAACTTTTAGCATTATTGCAATGGCGGCAGGTCGAATTTCTGGATTGCTTTTAGAATGGAAAAGTATGGGCGTTGTATTGAAATGGTTGCAGATAGTCGTTTTTGTTGGGATTGCTGTTTTTATTGTTTTACCCTAATTAATTAGATTTCTATTTCACTTCATAAATATTTCCCATTTCTAATTTCGTAGTTCTTCTTTCAAAAACTATCTTTGAAGCAATGCAGCAAGTAAAAATTATAGAATGTCCGCGCGATGCTATGCAAGGCATAAGAGATTGGATTCCCACCGAACAAAAAGTGAAATACATACAATCGCTTTTGCGCTGTGGTTTTGATACAATTGATTTTGGAAGTTTCGTTTCACCCAAAGCAATCCCGCAAATGCAGGATACTGCAGAGGTGCTTTCAAAGTTGGACCTTTCGGCTACAAAAAGTAAATTGCTTGCTATAATTGCCAACCTTCGTGGCGCTGAAGATGCTGTAAAACATCCCGAAATTGATTATTTGGGCTATCCGTTTTCCATTTCTGAAAACTTCCAAATGCGTAATACCCACAAAACAATTGCTGAATCTTTGGTGATACTTCAGGAAATTTTAAACCTAGCCCATAAAAATAATAAAGAGGTTGTAGCCTATCTTTCCATGGGCTTCGGAAATCCGTATGGCGACCCGTGGAATGTTGAGATAGTAGGAGAGTGGACCGAAAAACTTTCTGCAATGGGTGTTAAAATTCTTTCACTCAGCGATACTGTGGGTTCGTCTACCCCCAATATTATTTCATATTTATTTACTAACTTGATACCCAAATATCCCCACATAGAATTTGGTGCGCATTTGCACACCACCCCAAAAGCTTGGCACGAAAAAGTTGACGCCGCCTTTAAGGCAGGCTGTAACCGTTTTGATGGTGCCATTCAAGGTTTTGGAGGTTGCCCGATGGCAAAAGACGAACTAACTGGAAATATGCCCACCGAAAAAATGCTCAGCTATTTTACAGCTGAAAAAGTTTCGAGCAACATAAACCCAATGTCTTTTGAAAGCGCGCATAATGAATCAACGAAAATTTTTACAAAATACCATTAAATGAGAAAATTTTTACTTTTAGCTGTTGTGGGCTATTTTTTTACTAGTTGTGAAATTCTGCAGCTCGCTCCGGAAGACCCAATAAAAGGCGCAGGTGCCATTACACTTAAATTTGTTCAAATAAATGATGTTTACGAAATAGCACCTTTGAACGGAGGGGAATACGGCGGATTAGCCCGTGTAGCGCATATTCGTGATTCCATTAAGGAAAGATTTCCGAATACGTATTTGTTCTTGGCTGGCGATTTTTTAAACCCATCCTTAATAGGAACACTGAAAGTTGATGGTGAACGCGTGAATGGAAAGCAGATGATTGATGTGCTCAATGCAATGGATATAGATTTGGTGACCTTCGGAAACCATGAGTTTGATTTGAGTGAAAAAGATATACAAAAACGATTGAACGAGTCAAATTTCACTTGGACTTCGGCTAATGTACGTCACGTTACAGAACAAGGACTTATGCCTTTTGCAACCAAATGGGACTACACTACTGTGCCCACATCAGATTACTCTACATTTAATGCTATTGATGCCGACGGAAACAAAATGAAATTTGGTGTTTTTGGTGTTACTATTCCTTCAAACCCACAGGCGTATGTTTCCTATGGTGATATATATGAAAATGCGTTGAGAGCTTATGATTTGGCTATTCAAAAATCTGATTTTGTCGTGGGTTTGACGCACCTTTCTTTGGAAGAAGATAAAGATATTGCCAAACAATTGCGATCTCTTCCCTTAATAATGGGTGGTCACGAACATTACAACCAGTTAGAGAAAGAGGGTAGAACCATTATAGCCAAAGCAGACGCCAATGCAAAAAGTGTATATGTACATACACTTATTTATAACTTGCGCACAAAATACCTTCACATCAATTCTGAATTGATGATGGTTACCGATAAAATAGCATCCTCCGCTAAAGTAGAACGGGTGGTAAACAAATGGACGGATCTTTTAGATGAAAAGCTTAAAGAAGTAATAGAGAAACCTGATGAAGTAATTTATAAGGCCACATCGCCACTTGATGGCACCGATATCGCCAACCGAAGCAAACAAACCAATATTGGCGAGCTAATCACGCGCTCGATGGCTTATGCTTACAATGATAAAGTAGATGGAGCCTTAGTGAACGGAGGTTCAATAAGAATAGACGACAGATTGGTGGGTGATATTACCAGTACCGATATTTTCAGGGTGCTTCCCTTTGGAGGGAGTGTTTTGAAAGTTGATTTAAAAGGTAGTCTATTAAAGGAAATATTGGAGTACGGAAAATTACAAAGTGGGGAAGGTGCCTATCTACAGCGTTATAATTTTTCCCAAAATGAAAAAGACGAATGGCTGATAAACGATAAACTGGTTAATGACCAAAAAACTTATTCCGTTGCCTTTAGCGACTTTTTGCTGAAAGGATTGGATATTCCTTTTTTAACTCGTGAAAATAATGGCATTGTGAAAATTTATACACCAAAAGAGAATGAAACTGCTGCCGATATTCGGAAAGCTATCATTTTCTATTTAAATTCGCTGAAAAAATAATAATGTTCAAAAAAGTTATAAAAATAGTTTTGGTTTTGGCACTGATTGCTTTGGTGGCAATTCAATTTATACGTCCCGAAAAAAATAACGAGGGTTATAAGAGTGTTGCTTTATTTGAAACTGAAACCAAACCATCTCCAAAAGTTGCCTCCATCTTAAAAGAAAACTGTTACGATTGCCACAGCAATCAAACCCAATATCTCTGGTATTCAGAAATTGCACCGGCTTCACTATGGTTGGCCGATCATATTGAAGAGGGAAAGGAACATTTCAACATGTCTGCTTGGGAAAACTATACAGTGAAAAAGAAGGAACACAAGCTAGAAGAGCTTATTGAAATGGTGGAAGATGATGAAATGCCATTACAATCCTATACCATTATTCACGGCAATCTTTCGGATGATGACAAAAAATTATTGCTTCAATGGGCTGGTTTAGCCAGACTTCAATACAAACATCAGTTGGAAGTATCTTCAATTAAATAAATTTTTCGGAATCTATTTAAATTAATTCTAAATAAACTTGTGAGATTTCATTATCACTATTATTTTTGCGACTGAAAAACTAATCTATTTTAATTCAGTCTAAATAATATTTAATGAAAAATTTATTTCTCACAGGAAGTTTAGTGGCAACATTATTCTTTGTATCATGTTCGTCTGATGACGACCAACCTATAGGCCAAAATACTGTTGAAGCTCCAGCCACATATAAATTTATTCGTGGCAGTGAGTCCACAGTAAGTTTTGACGGTCAAACTACCAGAATTTTAATGGCTGCTGAAACAGCCAGCGCCTTTACCGATTTTGATAATACAACCCAGGCATCTCTTTTGGCTATGTTCGATCATCAAGCTGGAGATAACGACTTTTCAGATGTTAATTTGAACGCTTCAGATAAAAACCTTCGAAGCAAAACTGCTTCTTCCTACGATTATTTTGGTACAAATGCTACCGAGAGCGCACAGATAAAGACCACTTTTGACGGTTATATTTCTTCCCAGACAAATGAAGTGTTTCCAAATAGAATGATGGTAGCATCTCCGGGAGTTGCCGGCCAGATTGCAGACGGCAGCAGTACCCGTTACATTAGTGGAAAAGGTTTGGAGTATAACCAAGCATTCGCAAAAAGTGTTTTAGGAGCATTGATGGCAGATCAAATGTTGAACAATTACCTAAGCACCACTGTGCTTGATGAAGGTAACAACCGCCAAAACAACGACAACGGAATTACCGAAGAAAACAAACCATATACTACAATGGAGCATAAGTGGGATGAAGCTTACGGTTACCTTTATGGTACTTCGGCGAATCCCGAAAACCCAAACCTAACTATTGGTGATGACGATAAATTCTTAAATGAATATGTAGGTGCTGTAAATGGCAATGCAGATTTTTCAACCATTGCTGCAGAAATTTGGGACGCCTTTAAAATGGGTCGTGCCGCTATTGTTGCTAAAAACTATGAAGTTCGCGATGCACAAGCCGCAATTATCCGTGAAAAAGTTTCAACAGTTATAGCCGCTCGCGGAATCTTCTATCTTCAAATAGGAAAAGATAGAATCGTTGACGGAAACCGTGAAGGAGCATTCCACGCACTTTCCGAAGCCTACGGGTTTGTTTACAGTCTTCGTTTCACAAGAAATTCTGAAAGCACTACGCCGCTTTTCACAAGAGCAGAAGTTGACACGCTTTTGAACCTGTTGATGAACTCTTCAGACAATGGATATTGGGATATTACTCCTGAAACTTTAGATAGCGTTTCTGAAGCTATGGCGGCAAAATTCAACTTTACCGTGGCTCAGGCTGCGAGCAATGATTAAATATATGAAGTTAGCATCAGCCGGTTGGCAAATAAGTTAGCCGGTTGGTTTTTAAGTATAAAAAAAATAAAACAAATGAAATATTTAAAATTAGGAAGTTTCTTTTTCGCAATCGCGCTTTTGGTTGCAGCTTGTTCCAGCGACAGCGACAACCCTGCCGAAAGTGAAGATAATTTTGACCGTGGCGCCATGCTTGCAAATTGGGCCGACAATATTATAATTCCTGCGTATAGCAGCTTTAATTCGAAAGCTTCACAGTTAAAAACAAAGACTACGGAATTTACGACAACCCCAACAGCTGAAAATCTGCAAGCAGTGCGATCGGCTTGGAAAGATGCTTATGTTTCGTTTCAAAATGTTTCAATGTTTGAAATTGGAAAGGCCGAAGAACTTCGTTTTAGAAACCGTTTAAATGTGTACCCAACAAACGTTGCCCAAATAGAAAGTTTTATTGCTGGCGGTACATACGATTTTGCATTACCGTCAACAATTGACAAACAAGGCTTTCCGGCTCTAGATTATATGTTGAATGGTTTAGCGGAAACAGATGCTGAAATTGTAGCTTTTTACACTACAAACAGTAACGCGGAAGGTTATAAAAATTATCTTCAAACCTTATCTGAAACTATTTCGTCTTTAAGCAATGAAGTGCTCACAAGCTGGACGGGCGGATACCGCGATGCTTTTGTGGCTAACACAAGTTCTTCCGCTTCCGGTGCTGTGGATAAACTTAC
>JBBQUI010000109.1:0-9493 GCA_038212575.1 Flavobacteriales bacterium | reverse complement strand
TTGTCATTTCAGAAAAAAACTTTACCCGTTTAAATACTTGGCTTCGAGAACAGGGTTTTACGGTGGAAGAAGTGCCGTATGCCGAAATTTCCAAACAGGAAGGCTTGCTTCGTTGTACCACGATGCCCCTTATTAGGGATTAATGTAATTTTTTTTCTTCACGGTCGACCAAAATGCTATTATTTACGTAAATAGTGTGAGTAATCCATTTAAAAGCTTCCGATGAAAATTATATCCACACTTATTTTTTCGCTATTTATTTTTTCGAATAGTTTTTCACAGGGAAAAATTGACGGATTTTATAAAGGGAAAAACAAGGGTTCCGTTGTTTTGGGTTTTGGTTTTGAAGATTCCAAAAGTTACTTTGCCGGCACCGAAAAAATCGATTTAAGTAGAAATCTTTATTACATAAATTTATATGCTGCGTATGGCTTAACAAAGAATCTTGATGTAAACTTTTCACTGCCATACTTGAGCAGCAATACAGAAAGCAATTTTCAGGATATTTCAATAATGCTGAAATATCGCCTTTTCCAGTCTGCTACCGAAAACGGAAATCTTGAATTTAGTTTGGGCACAGGTTTTTCAACCCCTGTTTCTGATTATAACATTGGCGGTTTAAATGATATTGGCCAGCAGGCAACAATTATTGAAACTCGGGCAATGGCTCATTATAAATGGAATTCAGGTTGGTTTACTACTTTGCAAAGCGGTTTTTCCTTTAAATTTGAAGAAACCCCAAATAGCCTTCCCATTGTTTTTAAAACAGGAAAATCAGCTGGTAATTGGTATTACGATGTTTTTTATGATTACCAATATTCCTTTGGCGGAATTGATTATCGAGGAACACCCCGTCCCCAAAATTTCAAGGAACTTGGCGTTGACTATCATAAAGTAGGTGGAACGCTGTATCGCACTCTTTCTGAAAACTTTGGAGCAGCATTAAATCTATCCTATATTTTGGGTGGACGAAATACATTTCAAGGTCCTGCTTACGGTTTATCAATAGTGTACAATTTGTAATGCATTGTAATTAATTGTTATTAGCATTAAATAACGCTTCATAGCTTATTTAACAAAAAAACCTTCCCCACTTTCACAAAATTTTAGTAAACTTGAACTATTAAAATTTTAACACTTTGGAAAGATTACGCTCCCTACCTATTTTATTGCTGTTTTTAACAGCTTTTTCTACTCTTACTGCCCAACAAAAAAATATAACCCTAGAAGAAATTTGGGGCGGAGCCTTCCGCACCCAAGGTTTGGATGTACTGCATTCCATGAACAACGGAAAAGAGTACGCCGTTCTCAATTATGACAAACAGAACAACGCTTCAACCGTTGATGTTTACGATTATAAAAGTGGAGAAAAGGTAAGAACTCTTCTTAATAGTAAAGACTTAAAGGGAATTGATTTCGTTATTTCATACGAATTCAATAAAGATGAATCCAAAATTCTTTTTACAACTGAGCTGCAACAAATCTATCGCCATTCTTCCCGCGGCACCTATTACGTTTACGATGTAAAAACGAAGGATTTCAGCCTCGTTTCTACTAATAAAATTCAGGAGCCAACTTTCAGCAATGATGGTAGCAAAATGGCTTACGGTTTTGAAAACAATCTTTATATAAAAGATTTAAATTCTGGCGAGACCAAACAAATAACCACAGATGGTAAAAAGAACAGCATCATAAACGGTATTACAGATTGGGTTTATGAAGAAGAATTCGCTTTTGTCCGTGCCTTTGAATGGAGCACAAATGGCGATAAGCTTGCCTATATAAAATTTGACGAAATTAATGTACCTGAATTCACAATGGATGTTTATGGCAATGATTTGTATCCTTTTGCAGATACTTTTAAATATCCAAAAGCAGGTGAGGCCAACTCAAAAGTTTCGTTGCAGCTTTATGACCTTACTAGCGGAAAAACTTCCGCAGTAGATCTTTCAAAATACAATAGCTATTACATACCTAGATTGCTTTGGACCGAAGACAATAATTTGTTGAGCGTGCAGCTTGCCAATCGCTATCAAAATGTGATTGACTTGGTTTTTGTGGATGCATCCAGCAATACTTCAAAATTAATTTTACAGGAAAAAGACGATGCATACGTAGATGTAACCGACAATCTAACTTTTTTAAATAACAACAGTTTTTTCTGGACCAGCGAAAAAGATGGCTGGAACCATATTTATCAATATGATAAAGATGGGAAGTTGCTAAACCAAGTAACCAAAGGCCCTTGGGAAGTAACCGCTTATTACGGTTTTGACCAAAATACAGGGCGCGTTTATTATCAAAGCACAGAAAACGGAAGCATCAACCGCGATGTGTATTCCATTCTTCCTTCCGGAAAAAACAAAGCGCGATTAACACAAAAAACAGGTACAAACGCTGCCGATTTCAGCGCAGACTATTCATATTTTATTGGCTCTTTTTCAGATGCAAATACGCCTTATGTTTTCACGCTCAATGAAGCCAAAACAGGAAAAGTGCTTCGCGAAATTAAAAATAACAGCGAATTAAAAAACCGTTTGGCTTCCTATAAAATTTCACCCAAAGAATTTTCAACCATAAACATCAACGGCGAAGATTTAAATATGTATATAATAAAGCCATTGGATTTTGATGAAACAAAACAATATCCGTTATTTCTTTACCAATATTCGGGTCCCGGTTCACAGAATGTTTCCAATAGCTGGATTGGCACTAATGATTATTGGCACCAAATGCTGGCACAGGATGGTTACATTATAGCTTGTGTGGACGGTCGCGGAACGGGTTATAAGGGAAGAGATTTCAAAAAAATGACCCAAAAGGAATTGGGCAAGTATGAAGTGGAAGACCAAATAGCTGTTGCGAAAAAACTAAGTAATCTTCCTTACATTGATGCTAACCGAACTGGAATTTGGGGTTGGAGCTATGGTGGTTTTATGTCTTCCAACTGTCTTTTCCAAGCGCCCGATACTTTTGAAATGGCTATTGCCGTTGCGCCCGTAACTAGCTGGAGATTTTATGACAGTATTTATACCGAGCGCTATATGCAGACACCTCAGGAAAATGCTTCTGGTTATGACGAAAACTCACCACTTTCCCACGTAGATAAATTGAAAGGGAAATTCTTGTTGGTTCACGGAAGTGCTGATGATAATGTACACGTACAAAACAGTATGCGTTTAATTGAAGCATTGGTCCAGGCCAACAAACAGTTTGACTGGCGTATATATCCCGATAAAAACCACGGTATTTACGGCGGCAATACCCGCTTGCATCTTTATACTTTAATGACCGATTTCATCAAAAAGAATTTATAAAAATCAACACTAACTAATAATATAATCTTATGTCAGACGCACTTCAATATCAAAAGCAAAAGGAATTATTTGGTCACCCAACGGGGCTTTATATACTGTTTTTCACCGAAATGTGGGAACGTTTTTCCTATTATGGAATGCGTGCCATTTTGGTGCTTTACTTGGTAGCAGAAGCATCCAGCGGTAACCCAGGTTTGGGTTGGACCAATGGAGATGCACTTTCACTTTACGGAACATACACGATGTTGGTTTATGTAGCTTCCATCCCTGGAGGTTGGATAGCCGATAAATTTTTAGGACAAAAACAGTCTGTTCTTGTTGGTGGAATTTTACTTGTTTTGGGTCATGGTATTCTATCTGTGGAAGAAATGTGGGCATTTTATACCGGTCTTGGGCTAATCATTGCTGGTGTGGGTATGTTGAAACCGAATATTTCAACAATGGTTGGCGGTCTTTACAAAGCTGGCGACATTAGAAGAGATAAAGGTTTTACCATTTTTTATATAGGAATTAATATCGGCGCTTTCCTATCCAGTTTAATCGTTGGTTATGTAGGTGAGGTTTATGGCTGGCACTATGGTTTCGGTCTTGCCGCAATAGGTATGGCTTTAGGATTGATTCAATATTTGGTGGGCCAAAAACATTTAAAGTTTGTTGGAAACAACACTAACAAATCTATGGATCCCGAAGAAAAAGAAGCAATGAAAAGACCGCTCTCGAAAATTGAAAAGGATAGAATGATTGTATTGTTCATCTCTTTCATTTTGGTAATTGTATTCTGGGGAGCATTTGAGCAGGCTGGAGGTTTGATGAATATTTATGCTTCTGAAAAAACAGATAGAATGTTGCTAGGCTGGGAAGTTCCTGCTTCTTGGTTCCAATCCTTAAATGCACTTTTCATTATCATTTTAGGTACAAGTGTCGCAGCTTATTGGGCACATAGAAAGTTAAAGGGAAAAATTTCAACTTCACTTTTTAAAATGTGTCTTGGATTAATTATTATGGGTACCGGTTTCTTTTTTATGACAGCGGCGGCAGCTCAATTCAACAGTGATGGTTCATCAGCTATGTACTGGTTGGTTTTGGCCTATTTGTTCCACACCGTTGGAGAGCTTTGTCTGTCCCCAGTAGCACTTTCTTATATAACAAAGTTGGCTCCTTTAAAATATGCTTCCTTAATGATGGGTGTGTATTTTGCAATGACAGGTTTTGGAAATAAAGTTGCCGGATTATTGGGTGAATCTGCATCAGATTTGGGAGAATATACTGTATTTACTGGTATCGCTGTTTTTTGTGTAATCTTTGGTTTGTTAGTTCTTTTAGTAAGAAAGAAATTGGAAAATCTTACCCACGGTGCCGAAGACAACGAACGCGAAATGATGGAGCAAGAACCCTACGAACTTGCCGATCCAGATATCAACAAACCTCATTAATCATTCAGAAACAATCTAACCAAAATACAGACTGATGAATACCGATATAGAAAATCTATTTAAGGACAAAGTTTTAGGACATCCCGCGGGACTTTTTATACTTTTCTTTACCGAAATGTGGGAGCGTTTTTCCTTCTACGGAATGCGAATTCTCTTAGTGCTATTTTTAACCGCGCCGTTACTCAGTGATAATCCCGGATGGGCCTGGCCACGGGAACACGCTTTGGCACTTATAGGTACTTATGCTTCGCTTCTCTATTTAACCCCAATTATTGGTGGTTGGATAGCCGATAAAATAACAGGTTATAGAATGGCAGTGGTCATCGGTTGTATCATTATGACTTTGGGCCACGCTTCAATGGCTGTTGAAACAACCGCTTCATTTTATTTAGGTCTTGCACTTTTGGTAATTGGAACTGGTTTCTTTAAACCAAACATTACTTCCATCATTTCTGAAATGTATAAAGGCAAAGAATCCAAAAAAGACGGTGCCTATACTATTTTTTATATGGGTGTAAACGCCGGAGCTTTCTTCGGAATGATGCTTTGCGGTTATTTGGCTGAAAATTATGGATGGGCTTGGGGCTTCGGGCTTGCTGGTATTTTTATGTTCTTCGGAATGCTTCAATTTTTATTGGCAAATAAAATTTTCGGTGGCATTGGGGCAAAACCTTCCAAAGTACACGAAGTAGAAATACCTCAAAATATAAATGAAGAAAGACCTGAATTGCGAAGTGATGAAATAGAAGAAGCACCTATCAAGTTGAACCCGTTCACGATGCTTGATTATGTTTTGATTGTATTATCATCTGTGGGAGGTTTATTATATTTATTTAACGATCCCTTAGAAAAAATATACGATACGTCCTTAGTGCCTTTTGAAATTGGTGGAATGAGCGGAACCAATATTGTAGTTCTTGCTGCCTTGGCAATGTTTCTTATTTTATTGATTACCCGTATAGCACGTTATTTACCGATTGTTCGGGATAGACTTATTGCAGTTTCCATATTTGGTCTTTTTACAGTTTTCTTTTTCGCATTTTTTGAACAATCACTGGGTTCCATGACGCTTTTTGCTCAAGACTATACCGATAGAAATCTTTCTGGGGACTCTGCCATTATTTTCAAAATTGTGGATGCTCTTTTAACCACTGTCCCTTTAATTATTATTTCTTGGGTAATTTATTTGTTGGTCAAGAAAACACATAGCAGAATTGCGCTATCTAATGCAGCGCTGGTGATTGCATTTATTGGTATTTGGGGACTGGTACTCTTTAGATTGTATAACAACTTTAACAAAACTGAATTGGAGGTTGAAGCCACTTGGTTTGGAATTTTGAATTCATTCTTCATCATTACTTTGGCGCCCATATTTTCAAAATGGTGGGAAAGCAAATACAATCCAAGTGCGGCTGTAAAATATGGACTCGGGCTAATTCTTTTAGGATTGGGGTTTGCAATACTTTCTTATGGCGCATCAGACATTCCTTCTGGGGCAATGACGGCTTCTGTAAGTATGGTCTTTTTGATTTTGGCATATTTACTCCACACTATGGGCGAACTGTGTCTATCACCTTTAGGACTTTCCTATTTGAGCAAATTGGTGCCTGCACGAATGATCGGTTTTATGTTTGGCGTTTGGTATCTTGCCATTGCTGTAGGTCAAAAAGCTGCAAATACAATGGGCGGGATGATCGATAAAATTTCAGCAGAATATTCGTTGGGAACGTTCTTTTTGATATTTACGTTAATTCCTATTACCGTTGGGATTATTTCTATGTTGTTGAACCCAGTGTTGAAAAAACTAATGCACGGCATTCGTTAAAACACAATACTTTATACAAAAAAAGCGTTCCCTTTTGTGGAACGCTTTTTGTTTCAAATTTTGGACTTTTAAAAACCATTTCGATGAAAAATATTTTACTGCTTGTTTTACTTTTAACTATTGGTACCGTTAATTCCCAAGAAATTAATTGGATGACTATGAATGAAGCCATAGCTGCGCAAAAGAAAAATCCCAAAAAGATTTTTATGGATGTTTACACCACTTGGTGTGGCCCTTGCAAGATGCTCGATAAAAACACGTTTAGCGACAAAGAAGTGATTGAATATGTAAACAAAAATTATTACGCAGTGAAGTTCAATGCTGAAGGCACAGAGGAGGTAAATTATCAAGATTTTGTATATACAAATCCCAATTATGATCCAGCTAGAAAAGGAAGAAATTCACAACATTTGTTTGCACATGCATTAAAAGTGAACGCCTATCCAAGTGTTGTTTTCTTCAAAGAGAACGGTGATCTAATACAAGCTGTTCCTGGATACAGAACTCCACCACAGCTCGAAATTTTCCTAAAAATGATACATACAGATGATTATTTGGAAATAACCACAGCCGAAGCTTGGGAAGAGTATCAGAAAAATTTTAAACCTACATTTTAGGATAGTATTTTCGGTTTCATATTCGAGCTATTCTATTGAGAAAGCTCCTTGTTTTGCAGTATGGCAGAACGGGAGCTTTTTTAATTTGCAGGTTTTCTCCCATCGTTTTACATATGTAAAATAGTTGCTTCCATCGGCAACAATCTGTTCCGGTTTTAAGCTATCAATGAGTCGGTTGAGGTTTACTTTTGGGCTATTGTTGAGCAAAATTGTATGTATCTTCTTTCGCTTTGGATAAATTCCAAAACTATCCAAAATCAAAATATCTTTGTTTTTATATTGAAATATTTGCGGAAGCTTTTCTTCCGAATAACTATCAATATTAATTGCGTTTTGGAATGATTTTATGGGATATTCCTCGGAAATGTTCTTAGTTGAATCACTTTTGAAAACAACAAAATTCTTCCCGTTTTTATAGCCAATTAGCGTCTGTTTACTTTTTTGAAAAACTACCAATTGGTTTGCTGAAGTCGTGAATTCATCATATATATAAATGATTAAAAATACTGAAACTGCTAAAACCGAGATTACCAATTTGCGATACCTTATTTTTTTCAGAAATATTGCCAAAACAATTATCAAAAGATAAGCACCCACAACCTTTAGCGTTGAAAAGTGAATATTTTTGAAAAGAAACCCATCCTGCATCGCAACCCAGTGAATGAATCCGTTAAGTCCTTCAATCAAGAAATTATAACTTTCGGCTAGCCAATCTGGTAAACTATCCAAACTTGCTAAAAGAACGATTAATATTCCACCACACATCAAGACAGTCAAAAAAGGCAGTACCACAATATTGGTCACTAAAAACAATCCTGGGAATTGATGGAAATAGTAAAGACTTAAAGGCAAAACGCCAATTTGCGCACAAATGGTTACTGATACAATCGCCCAAATTTTGCGTACAATCCGATATTTTGAATAGCCTGCTTTATAGAAAAGCGGTTGTAGCCAAACAATAAAAAACACCGCCAAATAGCTCAACTGAAACCCAACTTGAAAAAGCCAAAGCGGGTTAATGATTAAAAGCGCCAAAAATGAAAGAAACAATGTGTTTATCGAATTTGTTTCCCGATCAAAAAGTTTGGCAACCGCAAAAAAACTAAACATAGTCACTGCCCGCGTAACCGAAGGCGACAAACCCGAAAGAACCGCAAAACCCCAGAGCAAAAGCACAATTATAATGGAGTGAAGATATATTCCTAATTTCCAGCGCATTAATGGTTTCAAAAGAAATGCTAGTATAATATACAAAATCCCAACGTGTAGCCCCGAAACCGCCAAAATATGTATGGCGCCAGCGGCTGCATATTCGCTGTACAGATTTTTGTCAATATCCTTCTTTTCGCCCAAAACAAGGGCTTGTATAATAGCGCGTTCGTCGGTTTTCAGTTTTGTTTTTTGAAGTTTTTCAACGATGCTTGCGCGTAAATTTTGCGCAGCTCCCTTTAGGGTTGGGGTACCATTTTTGGTTTTTAAAATCTCCTTTTCTGAAATTCGCAATTGGCCATAAACTCCAAGTGATTTCATATATGCTGAATAATCAAATTGATGCGGGTTCAGCGGTTTTGGGATTTCGTAGATTGTTGCGTAAACCAATATTATTTCATCGGGATAAAATGATTTTGATAACGAATCTTTGGAAACATTCAGCAGTATTTTCCCCATTGTAGGTACGCCATTTATGGCGTTCATATCCGCGAAATATTTAAAATTGAATTTATCCGGTTTTAAGGTTTGCGTGATTTTAAATTGAAGTATTTCGGCAGTTTGGTTTGAAACTAAATGTGAATAATGCTTGGGCTGAAACTGTGGCAAATGAATTTGATAACTGAAATATCCAATCGCAAAAAAGCAGAGATAGGTTGCAATTCCAAAGTAAACAGTTTGGATGAGTTGCTTTCTAGCCCAAAGCCATAAAATTATTACGCCAAGAAGAAACGCTAAAATATACTTTAATAAAAAAGTGGAGATAGGGAAGAAGTGCGCAGTGAGAATCCCCAATACGAGGAAAATCGAAAACTTTACAATCGCGAAGTTTATGAATTTCATACCCCATGATATTAAGTTAAATCTTAAATCAACTGGGGAGAATTATCCTAAAATTAAAAAATAATTCTAAAAAAAGCAAAAGAATTTAAAATGCGGCGGTAGTTTTTTTAAATAACCCGTCGAACCTCAACAAAAGCTTTCTTCCAATAATCTTCATCGAGCGATGAAATAATTACACCAGCTTGCGTAGTGGAGTGGATAAACTTTACTTCACCGCGTTTTGCTTCCACTACCAAGCCCACGTGGGTA
>JBBQUI010000108.1:0-9552 GCA_038212575.1 Flavobacteriales bacterium | reverse complement strand
GATGAAGACTTTGATGGTCAAATTACCGTAAATCTCAATGAAAAAGATGCTGAAATTCTCAATGGTCTTCCTGCCTCTGATTTTCAAATATCTTATTACACATCCATTGATGACAGACAGAACGGGACCAATCCCGTTTCTGGAACTTTTCGAAATACAGTAAATCCACAAACCATTTATGTTACCATGCTGGAAATTGCTGCCGGATGTTTTGATTATACCCAATTCAACATTGTTGTAAATCCATTACCAATCCCAATATTCGATAAGGAATTTTACTATTATTGTTTAAACGCTACGGAACCATTGCAAATTTCAGTACAAGCAGGATTCCGATATTATGTGTGGAACACAGGCGAAGAAGGCGCCAATTTAAATAAAATTCTTATTGACACTCCCGGAACTTATACCGTAACTGTTACAAATTATTATGGTTGTGAAAACAATGTAAGCGTCGAAGTTTTCCCTTCAAACATTGCAACTATTACCGACATAAAAATCCGCGATTTCAGTGGGTCAAACAATTCAATCGAAGTAATAGTAGAAGGTCCAGGAATTTATGATTATGCGCTGGATAGTAATTTAATTTACCAAGAAAGTAATATTTTTACTGGGCTTAAAAATGGTTATTACACAGTGTTTGTTCGTGATAGACGTGGCTGCGGTATCGTTTCACAACAGGTTTTAATTTTGGATTATCCTCGTTATTTTACGCCAAACAATGATGGCTATCACGACTATTGGCATATCATTGGTATGGACGAATTTCCACAGGCAAAAATTTATATTTTCGATCGTTTTGGAAAATTATTGAAACAAATTTCGCCTATTTCCAAAGGTTGGGATGGAACCAATCAGAAGGAAAATCAATTGCCTACAAACGATTATTGGTTTACGATTGATATTGAAAATAGACCCAAGTACCGTGGTCATTTCACCTTAAAGAGATAATTTATTTGGGCATTCTTTTTTTGAAGCCTTCAGTCATAAAAATCTGATGATTGTTCAAGGAATCATTATAGGTAAGATACGCTTGAATATTCGGTAGGTTTTTCAGCAATTCTTTGGATTTATCAAAACCTAAAGCCATAAAGGAAGTTGCATAAGCATCTGCCACAGCGCAAGTTGGTGCAATTACGGTTGAACTTGTAACGTCACTTTTTTCTGCGGAACCGGTTAATGGATTCAATGTGTGAACATATTTTTTTCCGGTAAGGGAATCAATTCTGAATTTGCGGTAATTGCCCGAAGAAGCCATCCCCACATTTTTTAAGTTTACGGTGGCTTCAAAACTTCGGTCTTCCAACTCTGAATCTACCGCTTCAATGCCGACTACCCATTCTTTATTTTTTTCAATGTTTTGTCCCTTTGCGAGAATTTCACCGCCCAATTCAATTAAATAATCGGTCACACCCTTAGATTCCAGATAGCGCCCAAGACAATCTATTCCGAAACCTTTTGCAACGGCATTAAAGTCAAAATATATCTGTGGATATTCCTTGAAGATTGTTCCATCGTTATTAATTTTCACTTTATTGAAACCTACGTATTTCATTAAGGAATCCAAAGTAGTACTGTCAATATTCTTTAGTGGTTTTACTTCGCCGAAGCCATAGGCATTACGCAAAACACCAATTGTTGGATCAAAATAACCATTTGTTTTTTTGTTCACTTCTTCAGAAATTTTAAAAACTTCACGAAAAATCGAATCCACCACAACTGTGGAATCTCCATTGTTCACTTTGGAAATATCACTATCGGGAATATAGGTGCTTACCGAATTATTTACCGCGGCAATAACGGAATCAATTCCATTTTTAAAATCTGTATTTTTTTCGGAATATATTTGAATATTATAAGTGGTGCCGAAAGCTTCGCCCTGTAAAAGAATATGTTCAGGTTTATTATTGCCGCAGGAAAGAAATAAAAACAGCACAGAAAAAGATAGGTATTTCAACAGTTGATGCATCTGATAAGTATTAACCGCAAAGGTCGCAAAGTTTTTCGCAAAGGTCGCGAAGGTTTTATTTAAAAAAAATGAAAATTAAAAGAATCCCAAAAACAACAGTGTCAACAGTATCAATAGTATCAATAGGATCGATAGGATCAAAAAATTTCCTGCAATCCTTTAAAGACCAAAGTATAATCTTCATCTTTTAAAACCGGTTGCCCATAATCATTTCCGTGCCCAAGACCAACTCCCGCATAATATGTTTTGGCCTCAAATTTTGAGGCGTGTTCCTTAATAGTCTGCATAAAAAGTGGATCGTAAGAATTGGCATCCTGGGGAAAAGAAACGGCACGCACAATTATAAAATGAAGAATTTTATCTTTCAAGGCAACAAATTGTGGATCTCTTTTCAGTTTTGAATTTACACCCAAAAATTCATATCCATCTGCTTCCAATTGTTTTCCCACAATGTTCATCGCAAGATTGTGGAGTTCCTGTTTGGTAAGTTTTTCGCCCATAATTTGCTTCAAAATTACGAATAATTGGATTTATTACTTCAACTTTTTAAACTTAAAAAAACCGTTTCAATACAAATTGAAACGGTTCTTGAATATATTTAAGAATATTTAATTATCCTCCGAAATCATCAAAACGAATGTTCTCGTCTGGGATCCCAAAATCCTCGCCCATCTTTTGAACAGCTTGGTTCATCAATGGTGGACCACAGAAATAAAGTTCAATATCTTCTGGGGTATCGTGGAGGTTTAAATAGTTGTCAATTACCACTTGGTGAATAAAGCCAACAAAACCATCACCAGCCTCATCGTGAATATCCTTTTTCACTTTCCAATTATCTTCTTCCATAGGTTCAGAAAGCGCTAAATAGAATTTGAAATTCGGAAATTCATTTTCCAATTGCTTGAAATGATCCAAATAGAAAAGTTCTCTTTTAGAGCGTCCTCCATACCAATAAGTTACTTTTCTACCAGTTTTAAGGGTTTTGAAAAGATGGTACAAGTGCGAACGCATCGGTGCCATTCCTGCTCCACCACCCACGTAAAGCATTTCTGATTCGGAAGGATTGATAAAGAATTCGCCATAAGGCCCAGAAATAACAACTTTGTCGCCTTCTTTACAGTTAAATATATAAGAGGAAGCAATTCCTGGATTTACAGCCATCCAACCTCCTTTTGCACGGTCAAAGGGTGGGGTTGCAATACGGACGTTCAACATAATTTCACGCCCTTCTGCAGGATATGAGGCCATAGAATAAGCTCTTTCAACGGTTTCGTTGTTTTTCATTACCAATGGCCAAAGTTTGAATTTATCCCATTCTTCCTGAAATTTATCTGGTCTTTCGTGCTCTTCTGGGTGAGCGGTAATATCCATATCGGCAAACTTCACTTCGCAAGGCGGAATTTCTATTTGAATATAACCACCCGCTTTGTAGTTCATATCCTGAGGAATTTCAACTACAAATTCTTTAATGAAAGAAGCAACGTTGTAGTTTCTAACAACAGTAGCATCCCATTTTTTAATACCGAAAACTTCTTCGGGAATGTGGATATTCATGTCCTGCTTCACTTTTACTTGACAGGAAAGACGAGCGCCTTCTTTTAATTCTTTACGTGTGAAGTGTGGTGTTTCCGTAGGCAAAGCTTCACCTCCACCAGACATAACATGGCATTCGCATTGAATACAAGTTCCACCACCACCACAGGCAGATGGCAAAAATATTTTTTCATTTCCAAGGGTGGATAAAAGCGTTCCACCACTTTCTACCTCAATTACCTTTTCATCATTAATAGTAATTTTTACCGGACCAGATGGCGAAAGCTTCTGTTTGGTAAAAAGTAATAATGATACCAATAGCAAGGTTAAGATCAAAAAGGCAATAACCGTTACTATAATAACTCCGAGTGTACTTACTGCTAAAAACATACTATTGCTTCGTTATAGTTGAAACTTCAACCGTTTGTTCGGTTTCTACATTTTCTTGTTGAATCTCTTCTGTCTGCATTCCCACGTTTTCTGGGTTTCCGTCTAATGAAGGGGCAGATTCGTCGCCTCCTGTCAACATTCCACCAAAACTCATAAATCCGATAGCCATTAAACCTGTAATGATAAAGGTAATACCCAAACCACGCAAAGGTGCTGGAACGTTAGAGTATCGTATTTTTTCACGAATTGCGGCGATGGCAAGAATAGCTAAAAACCATCCGATACCTGAACTAACTCCGTAGTTTAATGCCAAGCCCAAAGTTGCAATATCTCTAGACTGCATAAAGAGTGAACCTCCCAAAATAGCACAGTTTACTGCAATAAGTGGAAGAAAGATTCCCAAAGAGTTATAGAGCGAAGGCGAAAACTTTTCAACCACAATCTCAACTAATTGCACCATCGTAGCGATAGTAGCGATAAAAAGAATGAAGGAAAGAAAGCCTAAATCATAAGAAGCGTATTCTTCACCCAACCATGACAATGCTCCGTCTCTCAAAATATATTGATCCAGCAGCCAGTTGATCGGCACCGTTACCGCAAGTACAAATATAACTGCGGCACCAAGACCTACTGCAGTTGTTACTTTTTTAGAAACAGCAAGATAAGAGCACATTCCAAGGAAGGTTGCAAATACCATGTTGTCAATAAAGATCGATTTAAAAAATAACTCTATGTGTTCCATATTCTCAGTATTCAGTACGCAGTTTCAGTTTGCAGTAATACTTAATACTGCCACTGGCTACTGCCAAGTTTATTATTCCTCTATTAACGTTTTGTTTCTTGCGCGTTGTACCCAGATAAGTAGGCCCACAATAATCAATGCCATTGGTGACAAAAGCATAAAACCGTTGTTTTCATAACCTATGGCATAAAGACCGGTTTTTTCAATTGGATCTCCCAAAACTTTGAAGCCCAAGAGCGTTCCAGAACCTAAAAGCTCGCGAAAAAATCCAACGATTACCAGGATAAGTCCGTAACCTGCAGCATTCCCAATTCCGTCAAGAAAAGAGCGCCAAGGCTTGTTTGCCAAAGCAAAAGCTTCAAAACGTCCCATAATAATACAGTTGGTTATAATAAGACCAATGAAAACCGATAGCTCCTTACTTAAAGAGTAAGCAAAAGCTTTCAATAATTGATCTACTATAATAACCAAAGCGGCTACAACTATCAACTGAACGATAATCCTGATTTTTGAAGGTATAATGTTTCGCATAAGCGAAATTACCACGTTACCGATACCTAAAACCGCAATAACTGAGATAGCCATTACGATAGATGCCTTTAATTGTGCTGTTATAGCAAGTGCAGAACAGATACCCAAAACCTGAATGGTAATCGGGTTATTGTCTGCTAATGGGTCTAATATTAATCTACTGTCTTTTTTTGATAGCAATCCCATAATTTAATTATTTAGTGATTTTAAGTATGGCAAATACATTCTAACATCTTTTTTTATCATTTTCGTAACACCATCGCCCGTAATAGTTGCTCCTGCAAGTGCATCCACTTGGTTATCTACCTTGTCTGTATTTGTTGGGTCGTTGTTTCCTTTCGCTACGGTAATTCCTTTAAAAACATCGTTATCCAAGATTGCCTCGCCTTTGAAGTCATCCATAAAATAACGTTGTTTTATTTCAGCACCTAGTCCCGGAGTTTCTCCTTTGTGATCAAAGAACACTCCTTGAACAGTGAAAGATTTATCAACAGCTACAAAACCCCAGATAGCATCCCAAAGTCCTTTTCCGCGTATTGGGATAATATATACCGTTTCGCCATCTTTTTCACCTATAAAAAGGGGAAGTCTTCTCTTATAGTTAGAATCCTTGGCCATCGTTTCTTCTTTCTTAAGATCTATAAGATATGCTTCTGGATTTTCGGTAACATCATCACCCTGGATAACCAATTGCTCCTTTATATATTTATTGAAAGCTTCTTCAACTTTATTTGTAGGAACGAAAGCAACGTCTCCTTCTCCTTCATTGTTGTTTACGCCCATAGCATACAGTATGTTCTGCATCTTCTCGTAACGCTCATTTAAGGTTATCTTACTTTTCAGTCCTTGCGCTACACCGGCTAAAAGAGATCCGACAACTAGCACCATAACAATTGCAAAGATAATTGTGTATGAGTTTTTATCTGTATTCTTAGCCATGCTTACGCTGTTTTAACTTTTAGACGTTTCATTCTCTTTTTAATATTTCCTTGAATCACGTAGTGATCAATAGTTGGTGCAAATACATTCATCAACAATATTGAAAGCATAAACCCTTCTGGGTAAGCTGGGTTGAAAACACGTATTAATATACCTATAAAACCAATGAAGAAACCATAAAACCACTTTCCCCTATTGGTTTGTGAAGCAGTTACAGGATCGGTAGCCATATAAACTATTGCGAAAGCCGCACTACCAATAATTAAGTGGTGCCAAAACGGTTCGCTCATCAATCCATAAAAATTACTGCTCTCCTGAATCCATCCGGCACTTGCAACACCATTGAAAATAAGACCCATAACGATTGCACCCACTACTGCTGAAAGCATAATTCTCCAACTTCCTATTTTGGTGAAAACCAAAAACAATGCACCAATTATTATTAGGAAGGTAGAAGTTTCTCCCACAGATCCGGGAATAAAGCCCCAGAACATATCCCAAGCACTATAAACATGTTCATTGTTTGCAGCCAAACTTCCTAATATCGTTTCCCCAGAAATAGCATCAGGCTGACCAGTCATTGCTTTTGCTCCGTGAACCCAAACTTTATCACCACTCATCCAAGTTGGATAGGCGAAGAACAAAAAGGCACGGATAGTAAGAGCTGGATTCAAAATGTTCATCCCCGTTCCCCCAAAAACCTCTTTCCCGATAACAACTCCGAAGATTACCGCAACGGCAAGCATCCAAAGAGGAATATCAATAGGAACAATAAGCGGAACGAGCATTCCGGTAACCAAATATCCTTCCTCTACTTCGTGTTTTTTTATGATGGCGAAAATAAATTCTACTCCCAGACCAACTCCGTAGGAAACGATTACCAAAGGCAAAACCGTCCAAGCACCCAGAATAAAATTATCCCAAGTGAAGAAATTGCCCAACGGATCCAATCGCAATGTGTTATCTATAGCTGCGTAATGCTGATATCCGGCATTGAATATTCCAAAAATCAAACACGGAACAAGTGCCAAAATCACTGTGTTCATTGTACGCTTCAAATCGTCCGCTGAACGAACGTGCGAGCCGGAATGTGTAGTTTCATTCGGCGTGTACAAAAAGGTGTGCAGTGCATTGAACGCAGGGGCCATTTTGGTGCCCTTGTACTTTTCCTTTAGCTTATGTAAATTCTGTTTCAATCCCATAGCAATTATCCTATTTCTTTATACATTAAATCAAGACCGTTCCTGATAATTTGTTGGTGTGGCTGCTTGCTCACGCAAACAAATTCAGTAAGCGCAAAGTCTTCCGGAGCCACTTCATACATTCCCAAAGCTTCCATTGCGTCAAGATCTTTCACCATACACGCTTTTAGAATTTGCATTGGGTAAATATCCAGCGGGAAAACTTCTTCGTAATTTCCAGTTACCACAAAAGCGCGGTGCTCTCCGTTTGTATTGGTATCAAGATCGTATTTTTTATTCGGGGTTAACCAAGAAAAAGTAAGCGCTCTTGAAGTTGAAATTTTATCGAAAACTGGTTTGTTCCAGCCAAAAAATTCATAATCATCACCTTCGGGAATAACAGTCACAGTGTTACTGTAATAGCCCAAATGCCCTTTCGGGGAAATCTTTTTCCCAGTAAGCACATCACCACTAATAACGCGGACGTTTTCGTCTTTCAGGCCGGAGTCATACAAAAAGGTTGCAGCCTCTGAACCAATTCTAGTTTTATAATATTTTGGAGTCTTTACCTCAGAACCTGCAAGTGCAATAATCCTTTCTGGGTTAAACTTTCCGGTAAGTAACAATTCCCCAATAATCACAAGATCCTGTGGCGCAATGGTCCAAACAATCTCGTTTTTATTAACAGGGCTTATTTTGTTTATCTGTGTTCCCACATTTCCGGCCGGATGCGGTCCAGAAATAGTGTGAAGTGAAATATCTTTCAAACCTTTAAAAGGCGAGCTTTCGCTTTTACCAACCCCAACGTGCACTTGCCCTATGGTAAGTTTGCTTAGCGCGGTTACTGCAGCTTGCAGTTCTTTTTCTTTTCCTTTTAAAGAAAAATCCAATTCATTTGCCAATGGAGCCGTACTAAGGGCAGAAATAAAAATAGCTTTTGGCTCCTGTTCCGTATCAGCAATCACCGCATAGGGGCGTTGCATAATAAACGGCCAGCAACCAGACTCAAGCAAACGGGTCTTTATAGCCTCAGCACTTGAAGAATCTGGGCTCAAGATGCCAAAATCCTTAAAAGTATCCTGCGGATCTGCTTCAATGATTATTTCTGTGATTACGCGTTTCGCGCCGCGTTCAATTTTCGTGAGTGTACCGCTAACTGGCGAAACGAACTTTAGCTGTTCGTTGCTCTTTGAATAGAAAATGGTATCACCCGCTTGAACTTTTCCATCTTCACGAACCACCATTTTTGGGGTAATAAGATGAAAATCGGAAGGTCTTATTGCGAAGGTTCTGGATCGCGGGGCGCTGGAAAGTGTTTTTTCTGCTTCACCCTTTAATTTAATGGTAAGACCTTTTTTAATCTTAATGTCTTTGGACATAAATATGGATATTAATAATGCCTTTTTAATACCCTATCGCCCCTCAAAACAAATGTGCGGGGAATAAGGGCGTGCAAATTTATAAATTAAATATACCATTGCGCAATAAAAGGGTATAATTTTCTGTGTTAAAAAGAGATGGACTGCTTTTTTAAAGTGTTTATAAATTAGGGAATGGATTTAGAATGGAAAAGATTTTTTTAGAAGTGCATTCCCAAAAATAAGCCCCAATCTAATTAATATGGGAATACCACGGGAATCTGTGCTCATTTCTTCGAGAAACCTTCAAGAAATGTTCGAGAAACTTTCGCAAAATGAGAAAAAATGCGAAACAGACTCGAAGTAATCTAGAACTAAACTCGACCAAGAATGAAAGGAAACTTATGACGTTTTGCTCAACAAGTACTAAAACTTGCTCTGAGTTAGTGCATATCACAAAAAAGAAATAACACTACATAGCCTAAGCTACAGTTTTAACATGTACTTATTGGAAAGCGGAACAGACGTACGCTACATCCAGTTTATTATGGAGCATAGCAGGAGAGAGACCACAATGATCGAAAACCCATGTAACCCGAAAGGATTTACAGGAAATAAAAAGACCTTTAAATAATGGAATAAAAAAAATTATCTTTACGGTATAACAGTAACATAATGATTGACATATCCTGATCTATTTTCGGGATAAAAGTGATTAATGTTACTATATAACGAGTTGTAACACATTAAACAACTGTGGGAGCTAAGCAATCACAATAATGAGAAAAATAAACAAAATTTTACTGGTAATCTTCATAGGGACTTTATTGGCTTGTAGTAATGGTCAAAAACCAAAGGGGACCTTTGAACCTAATAAAATTGTAAATATTATGTACAGAAATATTGAGT